>NZ_JADPGO010000037.1:0-27537 GCF_015668165.1 Blautia sp. 1001283B150304_161114_C9
CGAGGTAGATAGGGCAGAGGTGGAAGTGCAGCAATGCATGGAGCTGACTGTTACTAATCGGGTGAGGGCTTGACCAAGAATCGCAGGAAGAATGAATCTCAAGGAAATGTCAACATGTATGTAGTTTTGAAGATACAATGAGAAACCAGCTAACAGTTAGCTGGTTTTTTGTATGTAAAAATATAAAAAATATTCCGAGTTTATAGATCCCCTTGTTGTTACGTTAATCGCAAAATTATTTAAGATTAATTTAGCGGTTAAAATAACAACAAGGGGATATTGTAATCGAAATTATTTATAAAATAATTCGATAATCTTTAATCCTACCTCTACAGCGATATTCATTCCTTCAACAGTGATGTGTTCATAAGGTCCATGATAAGCATGTCCTCCTGTTCCGAGATTCGGGCATGGGAGTCCCATAAAGCTTAACTGGGCACCGTCTGTGCCTCCGCGGATCGGGGTGATAAGCGGCGGGATATTGCATTCTTTGCATGCTGCAGTTGCACGCTCAATCAGTTCCATGCAGGTGTCGATGATTTCTTTCATATTTCGGTACTGTTCTGTGATGGTAAGTGAGACAGTTCCTTTTCCCCATTTTTCATTTAAAATTTTAGTGATGTGTTTCATAGTTTTCTTACGGATATCAAAAGAAGCTGCATCGTGGTCACGAATGATATATTCGAGAGCAGCGTGTGAGACATCTCCCTTTATGGAATAGAGATGGAAAAATCCTTCATAGTCTTCCGTATCTCTTGGTGTGTCAGCGGAAGGGAGCATGGAATTGAACTCCATGGCAACAAGTGCTGCGTTGACCATTGTATTTTTAGAAGAACCCGGGTGTACGTTTACACCGGTAAATTCTACTACTGCTCTGGCAGCATTAAAGTTTTCATACTGGATTTCACCTTCTGTATCACCATCAAGTGTATAAGCAAAATCCGCTCCGAATTTTTTTACATTAAAATGGGCTGGTCCCATTCCTATTTCTTCGTCAGGGGTAAATGCAATGCAGAGAGGACCATGCGGAATAGTATTGTCATTGAGGTGTTCAATTATTGTCATAATCTCGGCAATTCCGGCTTTGTCATCTGCACCGAGGATGGTGGTTCCATCGGAAGTAATGAGAGTTCTGCCTTTTAATGTGGAGAGATGAGGGAACATTTTCGGGGAGAGAACTCTGCCGCTGGTTCCAAGTGCAAGGTCTTTGCCGTCATAATTCGGAGTGATAACCGGAGTAACCGGATGATCGCAGAAATCAGAGACGGTATCCATATGAGCGATAAAGCCCAGTTTTTGGCGGGATTCATATCCTCTGGTTGCTGGAATATGTCCATAGACATAGCAATGTTCATCTACATCGGCATCTTTCACACCCAGTTCTTTTAATTCCTGAACCAGCAGTCTGGCAAGGTCAAACTGATACTGTGTGGATGGGGAAGTACCGGTTTCTTCACTGCTTGGAGTGAATACTTTTACATAAGATAATAAGCGTTCGTATGCTTTCATGAATTAATCCTCCTGGTATTGGGCTGAGATAGATATTTATCTTAGCATTGTATAGTAAGTATAACATGTTATGGAGTTTACGTAAAAATATTTCTTGTCAGTAGTCAGTAGCTCTGTTTCTCAAAAGAGAGCAGGGATCATCTCTAAAAATTATTCTGAAATATTTCAAAAAAATGTCGAGGTAAAAAAGAATCTAAGTGATAGAAATGAATACAGGTATTATATATATTTATAGCTTATACTTCGTATTACAAAAATAAAATAAAGTATTTAAGTGTTTGTAAATTTCAAAATGAAGTGAAATAAAATGTAAAAACGTCAAATCAACCAAAAAATTGGATGTAATCAACAAAAAACACACGCCAAAACGTGGAAATATACAAAAATATTTATAGATATTTACTTCACTGAAACAGAATGCTATATTCTAATCAACAAAAAACTTCAAAGTGAAATTAAATAAATGAAGTAGAAATGGAGTGCACGCCATATGAATGATTTATTTGTTCGCATCAGATTTTTGTTACCGTCGTTACCAAGAGCAGAGAAAGCAATCGCATCTGCATTACTTGAAAACCCGGAAGCAATTACACATTTAACGCTTGCAGAGATTGCAAGAGAATCAGGAAGCAGTGAAGCATCAATTATCAGATTCTGTAAAAGAATGGGATATGATGGATATTCTTCTATGAAGGAGGATTTCATCAGAGCTTTGGCAGAAGGAATGGAAATTCATTCAGAAGATATTAAAGTATCAGACGATATGAAGACGATTTTGAAAAAGGTTTATCAGAGTAATGTACAGATGTTGAGTGATACATTAGTTTTGGCAGATGACGAAAATTATGAAAAAGCATTGGATGCTCTTCTTAAAGCCAGAGAGATACATTTCTTCGGTGTTGGAGATGCCTTTGCAGTATGTCAGCTGGCATACATGAAATTTGGAAGATTGGGGATTCCGTGTTCCGTACATAGTGACGTAATGCTGCAGATGATGACTGCAGGCAATCTTACAAGTGAAGACGTTGCGTTAGCTGTCTCTTATGAGGGTAGATCCAGAAATGTAGTAGAGGCAATGAAAATCGCAAAAGAGCGAGGTGCAGTTACAATTAGTATTACAAAAATGAATAAATCTCCTCTTCTCAGATATACAGATATCAGTTTATTTACGGCAGTAAATGACCTGACAGTGGGAAGAGATAAAGTAACCAGAAGAGTTTCAGATCAGTTTATACTGGATGCACTTTATCTGGGATATACGACGAAAATAAACAAAGGTTATAAAAAACAACTTCAGAAAATTCAGACAGTAATTGACTGTAATAAAATATAAACGAGGTGATCAATAATGTGCATTATAGCACCGTCCTTACTGGAAGCAGACTATAAATGCCTGGGAGAACAATTAAAAACAATGGAAAAATCCGGAGCTGAATATGTTCATATAGATGTAATGGATGGAAGCTTTGTACCGAATCTGGCATGTGGAATGAAAATGATTCATGGATTGAAAGGTGTAGCTGATCTGGTATTTGATGTTCATCTGATGGTAAATGAACCTGTTCGATTTGTAAAAAGAATGCAGGAGGCTGGAGCTGATGTAATATCTGTTCATTATGAGGCCTGCAGCAATGTAGCAGAAACTTTAAAAGAAATAAAGCAATGTGGAATTCGTGCAGGAATTGTTCTGAATCCGGAAACCTCGGCAGAAGTTCTTACAGAAGAAATCTGGAAGCTTGCAGATGTGATACAGGTTATGACCGTTCATCCGGGAAGAGATGGCCAGCACTTTATTGAAGATACACTTGACAAAATAAAAGATATCAGAAGACGGTCAACAGATACCGGAGAGTGGAAAGATATAGAAGTTGATGGAAGTATCAACTGTGGGAATATAGGAAAAGTAATAAAGGCCGGAGCAAATATCATTGTTTCAGGAAAGGCATTATTTAATGGAAATCTTGCAGAGAACATTGCCAATATGAAGCAACAGGCAGCCATGGAGGAATAAGATGAAATACGTAATTGGAGTGGATCTGGGAACCAGTGCGACAAAGACGATTCTGGTAGATCAGAATGGAAAAATCGTAGCCGAAGCGTCTGTCAAATATCCAATGTATCAGCCTGAAAACGGATGGGCAGAACAGGATCCATCAGACTGGTCAGAAGCAGCGATTTCAACAATTAAAAGTGTAGTTGAAAAAGGTCAGGTTAATGGAAAAGATGTGCGGGGAATTGGAATTTCTGGTCAGATGCATGGACTTGTGATGTTGAATGAGGAGAATCAGGTTATAAGAAGATCCATTATCTGGTGTGACCAGAGAGCTACGAAGCAGGTAGAGGAAATGTTGGAACTGCCAATGGAAAAATGGATGAAGATCACAGCGAATCCGCCAATGGCAGGATGGACGGCAGCAAAGATCCTCTGGATAAGAGAAAATGAGCCGGAGCTTTTTGCAAAGTGCAGACACATTATGCTTCCAAAAGATTATGTCCGCTTTATTCTTACTGGTAAGTATGCGACAGATGCATCAGATGCCAGTGGAATGCAGATGCTGGATGTAAAAAACAGATGTTGGTCGCAGGAAATTCTTGATTTTCTGAAAGTAGACAGAGAACTTCTTGGAGATGTGTATGAATCACCGGAAGTTGTTGGAAACCTTTTACCGAAAATTGCAGAGAAGTGTGGATTATCAACAGAAACAGTTGTGGTTGCCGGAGGAAGTGATAATGCCTGTGCAGCAATTGGAACAGGTATTGTAAGAGAGGGGCAGGCTTTTACAACAATAGGTACTTCAAGCATTGTATATACTCATCTGAAAAAATATCAGGAAATTCCTGAAGGTGCACTTCATTTGTGTTGCTGTGCAGTGCCTGGGTGTTGGCATACAATGGGAGGTCCTCAGTCGGCAGGTCTTTCGATTGAATGGATGAAAAATAATTTCTGTCAGGATTTGATTCAGAAAGCAGAAGAGGAAAATGTATCATTTTATGACAAGATAAATGAACTTACAAAAGATATTCCGATAGGAAGCGAAAGATTGATTTACCTTCCATTCCTGATGGGCGAAAGAACACCTCATATTGATCCCAAATACAGAGGTGCATTTATCGGACTGAATATCATACATGGACAGGCACATATGCTTAGGGCAATTATGGAAGGTGTTGTTTATTCCCTTGCAGACTGTAATGAAATCTTGAAGAAACTGGGAACAGAGGTTGTATCCATGCGTGCATGCGGAGGTGGAAGCAGAAGTCCTGTATGGAGAAAGATTATGGCAGATCTTTATAAATGCGATGTACATACATTGAAGCAGGAAGAGGGACCGGCATACGGTGCAGCAATTCTGGCCGGAGTTGGAACTGGAATTTATTCTTCGATACAGGAAGCATGCGATGCTTTTATTGAAGAAGATGGAATTACTGAATGCGATTTGAAAGAAGCAGAGGAATACGAGAAGTTCCATAAAATTTATGACAGATTTTATGAGGACATAAAAGAGAATCTACACGCTCTCTACGAGCTTTAGAGAAAAACTATATAAATTATTTAAAATCAGGAGGACTTTACAATGAAAAGAAGACTGGTAACAAAACTTATGATGGCAGCAGGCGTAGCAGCAATGGCAGTAACAACAATTCCGGCAAGTGTTTTTGCAGCTGAAGATGGTGGACAGACTTATGGAGTTACATATTGGTGTGAATCGGATTTCTTTAAAACAGTTGCAGATTCCATCACAGAAGAAGCAGAAGCTGATGGAAATAAAACAGTTGTAGTGGATGCTCAGCAGGACAGCGCAAAACAGATTCAGATTATTGAAGACTTTATTGCACAGGGTGTTTCAGCAGTATTTTTAAATCCAGTTGACAAAGATGCAATTGAACCTGCACTGCAGAAATTAGACGAAGCAGGGATTCCAGTAGTAAACTTTGATACTTCTGTATCTAATCTTGATCTGGTTGGTTCTTATGTTGCAACTGATAATTATCAGGCTGGTGTACTTTGTGCAGAAGCAATGATTGAAGATTTCCCGGATGGTGGAGAAATTGCAGTTCTTGATTATCCTGCAAATAATGCCTGCAACGATCGTGAACAGGGATTCCTAGATACAATTGAAGGAAAAGGATTTGATGTTGTGGCAACATTTGATGCAGAGGGAACTGTAGAAAAAGGACAGACAATCACAAGTGATATCATCCAGGCTAATCCAGATATCAAGGCAATCTTCTCCATTAATGACCAGGCTGGTATGGGAGCATATGCATCACTTACGACAGCTGGAAAAGAAGTATATGTTTACGGTGTTGATGGTGCTCCAGAAGCTAAGAAAGTAATTGCTAAAGACAACAGCATTTATCGTATGACAGCAGCTCAGTCCCCGATTACAATTGGTAAAGAGTGCTATAAGGCAGCTAAAACTCTTATCGCAGGGGAAAAACCGGAAGAATTCGAAGTAGATGTACCTGCGTTTGCAATTGATTCTTCAAATATTGATGAATATTTAGACGCTGACTGGCAGTAAATCTGAGCGGGTGCAGCGCAGGCTGCACCCATTTTTGCCCCATATAGAAAAAGGTGGGAAATGTTTGTTATTTAGAGGAGAAAATTTATGGCACATTTATTGGAAATGAAAAATATCTGTAAGTCTTTTTCCGGAGTTTCTGTGCTGAAGGACAATCACCTGGAATTGGAAGCAGGTGAGGTTCATGCTCTCTTAGGTGAAAATGGTGCCGGAAAATCTACATTGATTAAAATTCTCGGTGGAGTTTATACAAAAGACAGCGGACAGATTCTGGTTGATGGACAAGAAGTAGAAATTACAGGTGTTGAGAGCGCAAAAGAGCACGGAATTCGTATTATACATCAGGAACTAATGTTGATTCCAGATATGACAATTTCAGAAAATATTTTTATTGGACAGGAACCAAAAACAAAAGCAGGTACTGTCGATAAAAAGAAAATGAATGAAATGGCGCAGGGATTTTTGGATTCTATGCACCTTGATCTGAAATCAACTCAATTTATCCGAGATTTAAATATTGCACAGCAGCAGATGGTAGAAATTATTCGCGCTATTTCCTTTGGCGCAAAAATAATCGTTATGGATGAACCGACTTCATCTTTGACAGAAAATGAAGTAGATGCTCTTTTTGAGGCAATCAGAGCTTTAAAAGCAAAGAATGTTGGAATTATTTATATTAGTCATCGAATGGCTGAATTGGATGCAATCACTGATCGTATCACAGTTATGCGAGATGGTGAATATATCGATACAGTAGTTACAAAAGAGACCACACATGATGATCTGGTGGCGCTCATGGTTGGAAGAAAACTTGGAGATTTGTATCAGAAACATGAAAACTATTCAGATGATATTATTCTCAAGGTAGAAAAACTTGCTTCTGGAAAAGAAGTAAAAAATGTTGATTTTGAACTGAGAAGAGGAGAAGTTCTTGGGTTCTCAGGACTGGTTGGATCCGGACGAAGTGAAACAATGGAATGTATTTTTGGACTTCGTCATAAGGATAGCGGACATATTTATATTGAAAATAAAGAAGTTGATATTAAAAATGTAAAAACTGCAATAAATGCAGGAATCGGACTTGTTCCGGAAGACAGAAAGCAGTCAGGAATTTATCCGATCCAGGGAATACGTTTTAATGCAACGATTGAAATATTGGACAAATTTTTGAAAAAAGGCCGATATAACAGGAAGAAAGAAATTGAATTTGCCAGAAAATATGTTGATGAAGTTATGCAGACAAAATATTCCTCTATAGAGCAGGAAATAGGAAAGCTTTCAGGAGGTAATCAGCAGAAAGTTATTATTAGCAGATGGCTTCTGGTCACAGAAAAAATTCTTATTCTGGACGAGCCGACAAGAGGCATTGATGTAAAAACAAAATCAGATATTTATCATCTGATTGATGATCTGACAGCAACAGGTTTATCAATTATTTTCATATCTTCGGAGATGCCGGAGCTGATCAACATGTGCGATCGTATTGTGGTAATGAATCAGGGACACACCACAGGAATATTGAACAGAAATGAATTTAATCAGGAAAAAATTATGGCGTTTGCGACAAAGGAAATAGGGTGACGATTATGGAAAATAAAAACTGGAAAAATTTATCTGTAATACAGACAATTAAATCTAATATGGGTATTCTTGCGGGACTGGTTATTCTTTGCGTTGTATTAAGTTTTACAACCAGCAGTTTTGCAACAGTTACAAACTTATTTAATGTAGTCAGACAGATTACAATCAATTTGTTTCTGGCATGTGGAATGACTTTCGTAATTCTGCTTGCAGGAATTGATCTTTCTGTAGGATCAGTAATTGCGGTTTCAGGATGTATCAGTGCAGGACTCATTTCATGGAATGGACTTCCTGTTTATGTTGGTATCCTTGGAGGAATCCTTGCTGGAGTTGTAATTGGTCTTATTAACGGTTACATTGTTTCTTCTACAAATATTCCGGCATTTATCGTTACTCTTGCAATGATGAATATCGGTCGTGGTATTGCCCGTGTTTATACAAAGGCTCAGACAATTTCTGTTCTTGATGACAGCTATACTTTTTGGGGAATGGGTACTATCTTTGGAATTCCGATTCAGTTATATTGTATTGTTGCAGTAATTGCAGTTTCTTCTTTTATCCTTAATAAAACAAAATTAGGCCGTCATATTTATGCAGTTGGTGGTAATAAACAGGCTGCTGAATATTCTGGTATTAATGTAAAAAAGGTTACATTTTTCGTATTTGTATATAGTGCGTTACTTGCATCTTTAGCAGGAATCCTTACAGTAGGACGTACTTTTACTGCAATGATGACACTGGGAGACGGAGCTGAAATGGATGCGATTTCTGCAGTTGTTCTTGGTGGAACAAGTATGAACGGAGGTCGTGGTACCATCGCAGGAACTGTTATCGGTGCAATTGTAATCGGTGTTCTGAAAAATGGTATGAACCTTCTTGGTATTGACTCTTCCTGGCAGTATATTGTACAGGGTATTGTAATTCTGATTGCAGTTTATATTGACTGGTTTAAACAGACCGGATTCAAATTTTCCAGAAAAATAAAAGCCTGAATAAAAAGGCAATGGAAAAGGAGATGATAGAAATGGAAAATTCAGTTATACTGGAGGAAATTCTTGAAGAATTGACAGAAAATGCAAAACATATTTCTTCTTCTTCACTTGAAAAGTTTGCTAATGAGATTATTAAAGCTAGGCATATTTTTGTAGCAGGAGCTGGACGTTCTGGGTTTGTAGCAAGAGGGTTTGCAAATCGCCTGATGCATTTGGGGTTGGAAGTATTCTTTGTGGGAGAACCGACAACACCGGCAATTGAAAAAAAAGATCTTCTTATTATCAGTTCAGGTTCAGGAGAAACTGACAGTTTGATTGTTATGGCAAATAAAGCAAAAGAAGCAGGAGCATCTGTTGTGACAGTAACAATTCATCCGGAAGCTTCCATTGGTAAGGTATGTGAAAGCTGTATCGTAATCCCGGGTGCAACTCCAAAGAGTAATCTGGAAGATACAAGTGAATCTGCTCAGCCTATGGGAAATGCGTTTGAACAGATGAGTTGGATCGTTTATGATGCAGTTATTATGATTCTTATGAAGAAACTTGGAAAAACAGAAGAAGAAATGTTTAAGCATCATGCAAATTTAGAGTAGGTGGCATATATGGAGAAAAAGATTAAATTTGGCTGTGTGGCATGGGGACTTCCTGGTGGTGGATATTTTGGACCGCAGATTGCAAAGGAAGCTGGACTGGATGGAATTCAACTTGAACTTGGAAGTTATGAATGGGGTTATCCGTTAGCTCAGAAACAGGTTCAGGAAGCGTATCTTGAAGAGGGAAACAGGTTAGGAATTGAATATCCGTCTATTGTTCTTAATGATGTGATGGATCATGAATTTATCCATGGAAAAGATACAGAGAATGGAAAGATCGCGTATGACCAGATGGAATTGGCAGTTCAGGTAGCAGCAGAAATAGGAATATCCAAGATCATGGTTCCAAACTTCCTTGGAAATCTGATTACAGAAGAATCTCATGTAGAAGCAACAAAGGATGCACTGAGATTTATTTGCGAAAAAGCAGAAAAGAAAGATATTACTGTTATGACAGAAAATGCGTTGGATTATAAAGAACAGATTCAGCTTCTGAAAGAAATTAATATGCCGAATCTGACAATACACTTTGATACACAGAATTTCAAATTTAATTTTAACATGGATCAGTGCGAACAGTTGGAGGGACTTTATCCATATATGGATAGTCAGCTTCATGTAAAAGATGGTATCAATGAACCAGGCGGCTGTCTGCTGGGAGAGGGAAACACAGATTTCTTCCCTCAGATGGAAATCCTGAAAAAACATGGCTATGAAGGATGGATCATCATTGAGAATTATTATAACCTGCTTCCGTTGAGAAAATGTAATGAGCAGAATCAGATGCAAATTATAAATAAGGATTTGGAAACGCTGAGGACTGTATGGGGCGTTTGAGAAAAATATTTCTTGCATTTTGTAAATAGTTATGATATGATGCTGCTCAAAGAAAAGGGAGTAGCGGCCATCGTTATGAAGAACTGGACTTGTTTTTCCTATAAATGGTACATAAATGCGTCAGAACGGCAGATTAAGAATGCCCGCATTATGATATAATCGGCAAGACTTTTGTTTTAGACATTAAGAGAAGAGCTCATGTTATGTCTGAAATGAAAGTCTTTTTCTTTTCTTCAGAAATTTTTAGAAGCAAAAAATTTAATTATGCCAAATGGTGAAACGGAGGAGAAAAGTGAACGAAAGAGTAAATCCATTTAAAAAATTACAGAAGCCGGGAAAACATGTGAAACGTATTGTAATAGGAGCAGCAGGACTGGTGATTATTGCAGGGCTTGCCGGAGATGCGACCTATCAGATACAGGAGCAGGAACAGGCAGTATTGACAACTTTCGGAGTGCCGAAGGCAGTGGCAGAAACAGGACTGCATTTTAAGATTCCTTTTATACAGAAAGTACAGAAAGTAAATACAACGATCCAGGGATTTCCTATTGGGTATAGTATGGGAGATAATTCGGTGGTTGAGAATGAGGGCATTATGATTACCTCGGATTATAACTTTATTGATGTAGATTTCTTTGTTGAGTACAGAATTTTAGAACCGGTAAAATATCTTTATAATTCAGAGGAACCGGAAGATATTCTAAAAAATATTTCTCAAAGCTGTATCCGTACAGTAATCGCAAGTTATGATGTGGATGAAGTGCTTACCACCGGAAAAGGTGAGATCCAGAGTAAGATTAAAGAAATGATCCTGAAGCAGATGGAGGAACAGAATCTGGGGATTCAGCTTGTGAATATCACAATCCAGGATTCAGAACCGCCCACACAGGAGGTTATGAAAGCATTTAAAGCAGTAGAAACTGCCAAGCAGGGAAAAGAAACTGCTTTGAATAATGCCAATAAATACAGAAATGAAAAGCTTCCGGAGGCTGAGGCAGAAGCAGACCAGATCATTCAGGAGGCTGAGGCGCAGAAGCAGGTAAGGATTAATGAAGCGGAAGCTGAGGTTGCACGTTTTAATGCCATGTATGAGGAGTATGTTAAGAATCCGGAGATCACAAAGAAGCGTATGTTCTATGAGGCAATGGAAGATGTGCTGCCGGGAATGAAGATTGTGATTGATAATGGAGATGGAGTGCAGAAGGTTCTGCCGCTAGATTCTTTTACAGGGAACAGTTCAGAGAATCCGACAGAGACACTGAACACGGATCCTGCTCAGGACACACAAGATTTAAATGATTCTGAGAACGAATAAAGAAATGACAGAAAATATTTCATATAAAAAGTGTTTTGGTAAATGAAATACGAAGGATAGAGATATAATTTGGAAAGGACTAATTTATGAAAGGTAAGAAAATTGGAATATTAATTGGTGTGTCTGCAGTGGTTATAGCTGTCGGAGCGTCGGTAACAGTAACTCAGCAAAATGAATATAAGCTTATCCGTCAGTTTGGTAAGGTTGACAGGGTGATCAGCTCATCGGGAATCAGTTTTAAGATTCCGTTTATAGAGAGTACACAGTCATTGCCAAAGGAAACACTGCTGTATGATCTGGCAGCATCTGATGTAATTACAAAAGATAAGAAAACGATGATCAGCGACAGCTATGTTCTCTGGAAAATCAGCGACCCGCTTAAATTTGCACAGACATTAAACTCTTCTGTGGAAAGTGGTGAAAGCCGAATTAATACTGCTGTGTATAATGCCACTAAAAATGCGATCAGCAGTATGTCACAGGATCAGGTGATCACAAGTCGTGACGGAGAACTGTCTGATATGGTTATGGAGGCAATAGGAACAAACATGGATCAGTATGGAATCGAACTTCTCAAATTTGAAACCAAGCAGCTGGATTTGCCGGATGATAATAAGGAAGCTGTATATGAACGAATGATTTCTGAACGAGATAATATTGCAGCGACTTACAAGGCAGAGGGAAACTCTGAAGCAAAGGTGATTCGAAATAAAACGGACAAAGAAGTAGCAATCCAGATTTCCGATGCCAAAAAACAGGCAGAGATCCTGGAGGCGGAAGGGGAGCAGGAATATATGAAAATTCTTGCGCAGGCTTATGGAGAAGAGGACAGAAGTGAGTTTTATTCATTTGTGAGAAGCCTGGATGCGCTGAAGACATCTATGAAAGGTGAGGACAAAACAGTGATACTGTCTGCAGATTCACCGATCGCTCAGATCTTTGAAGGAAAATAAAAGAAAGTAACAATAATACACTCTAATTTTTCACCAAATAAATGGAAGATAGACATAGAAGATAAGGAATGTTATAATTTTTTTACAAAGAAATCCTGAAGCAGAAAATGTAAGTATAATCTGGAAATAATATACAGAGAAAACGGAGGGATAGAAAATGCTGACATGTATCAGATCAAAACGGCAGAGAGATGCAGCGGAGTATGCTTTACGAACTATTCAGTCATCATGCATAAGGCCTTATATTAAGACAATATATCTGTATGGCAGTTGTGCACGGGGAGAAGAGAAATATAGCAGTGATGTTGATCTGTTTCTGGAACTGTCAGAGTCATTCCGCTCCCGGCCGGAACTTAAAAAATATCTTTATCTTCTAAAATCAGAAGTATCCTCTGAGGAATTGGATGATGCAGAAACGGATCTGAAAATTGTAGTTGGCGATGACTGGAAAAGGAACAAAATGCTGTATTATACAAATGTGCGAAAGGAAGGAATTCAGATATGGCCTTGAACAGTTATTTTGATTTTGCAGAAAATGATTTTCAATATTTTAAAGCCTCTTATGATGCGGGGATAGTTGCAAATATGATGGGTGCCATGGCGCAGGGAATATGCGAAAAATATATGAAGCATCTAATCTCAGAATACTATAAACCGGATGATGCTATGCAACAGAAAGATTTTGAAAATATTTTGCGTACACATAGTCTGAACAGACTGATGAAATTTCTAAAAGCAAATATGGGAGCAGAGTTTTCAAAAAATACGCAGACACATATGAGAATGATAGATGGTTTTTATTTTTCAACCAGATATCCTGGTGACGATAGCATAGAGATAGATGGTGATGATGTGGAAACCTGTAATGATGCGATAGAATTGTGCAGAAAAGAAGTTTTAGAGTTAGAACGAAAGTTAAAAAAGGATGAGGTATAAACAGAAATCACGTTACGTAATACAGAAAATCTACTATGAATATCGTTGATACTGTATTTGAAATGAAAGACGGCAAGATCTCATGAGCCTGATCTCAGAGAATAGAAAAGAGGCTGTTACACTAATTGCTTATGTAGTGTGACAGCCTTGTGTATTGTGAACTGAGAATTTGTTACTGAAACGTAAGGAATAAATTTCCAAAAGCAGTGTTGATGTGTCGAAAACTATTGATTGACGGAACTGTATGTATTTGTTACACTGAATTTACATATTCAAATTCCAGACCAGCCGGTCATCTATTTCCCTTTATGCAAGCATGTACGAAAGATAAAGATTATCCGATTTATGATATTTGTGCAAATTGGGTATTCAAACATTGTTACCGTATGTTAGAATAGAAGTGAGGTATCTAATGAATAATACGATATTTGATGATGTATTTCGTACAATGATTGAGAAAATGCCATATCTGGCAGTACCTTTGATTAATGAAGTATTCCATACTTCTTATCCGGAGAATGTACCGATTGTGCAGTTGCGCAATGAACATCAGCAGGAAAACGGAGAGATTATCACGGATTCCTGTTTAAAGATTGCTGGTAAATTGTATCATATTGAATGTCAAAGTGTAGACGATACAACTATGGCAATTCGTATGATAGAATATGATTTCTCCATAGCAATTGAAAATGCACAGAAACAGGGACGCAAATACAGGATGGATTTTCCAAAGTCCTGCGTATTATATTTGAGAAGCGGAAAGAATACGCCGGGTTTTCTGGAGATAGAGATGGTACTTTCGGATGAGAAAATAGTACATTATTGGGTTCCGACAATGAAATTGGAGACATATACGAGAAACAGTATTTTTGAAAAAAATTTACTGATGCTTCTGCCGTTTTATATTATGCGATATGAAAAGGATATTCATGAAATGAGTGAGAATCCGGAAATGTTCCAGAGTTTGCTAAATGACTATGAGGAAATCCGGATAAATCTGGAAAGAGAACTTTCAGGAGCAGATAAGACGGCTTTATACATGAATTTAAATAAACTGATCATAAAAATAGCGGACTATATATGTAGGAATGAAAAAACAGTCCGGAAAGGAATAGGTGAGATTATGGGTGGAAAAGTTCTTGAACTGGAATCTGAAAGGCTCGAACGGCTTCAAAAAGAGGCGGAAGCAGAGGCAAAAGCAATTGGAGAAGCAATCGGCGAAGAACGATTAAGCACTTTACTTAATCGTCTGATTATGGATGGAAGAAGTGCAGAAATACAGTCTGTTGTGACAAATGCAGAGACTCGAAAACGGTTATATAAGGAATATGGAATTTTACCAGAATAAGTATTAAATAAAACGACAGTATTACTTTTTATATATGAGTTAAGGGGTGAAATTTTAGGATAAAATGAAACTTGACGAACGATATGAATGTGGATATAATAGGTTCAGAAATAAAAAAATTGGAATTTTTAACCGGATTTGACCGGCCCTGATATCGCTAAGGAGGAACATGTTATCATGAAAATCGGAAATGATATTTATTATGTAGGTGTAAATGATCATCAGATAGATCTGTTTGAAGGTCAGTATGTAGTGCCAAACGGTATGTCCTATAACTCATATGTGATCATGGATGAAAAGATCGCAGTTATGGATACCGTAGATGCTAATTTCAAAGATGAATGGCTTGAAAATGTAGCCAGAGTCCTGGACGGTGCGAAACCGGATTATCTGGTAGTACAGCATATGGAGCCGGATCATGCCGCAAATATCGAGAACTTCATGAAAGCATATCCTGACACAATCGTAGTTGCAAATACCAAGACCTTCACTATGATGGGAAATTTCTTCAGAAACCTGAATCTGGACGGAAAGAAGCTGGTAGTTGCAAATGGTGACAGCCTGACACTTGGAAAACATGTGCTGACTTTCGTATTTGCACCAATGGTTCACTGGCCGGAGGTTATGGTTACATATGACAGTACTGATAAGGTTCTGTTCTCAGCAGACGGTTTCGGTAAATTCGGAGCACTTGACGTAGAAGAAGACTGGGACTTCGAAGCACGCCGTTACTATATCGGAATCGTTGGAAAATACGGTGCACAGGTTCAGAAGCTTCTGAAAGCTGCCGCAACTCTGGATATCCAGACAATCTGTCCGCTTCATGGTCCAATCCTCACAGAGAACCTGGGACATTACCTTGAGAAATATGATATCTGGTCCTCCTACAAAGTAGAGAGCGAAGGTGTTGTGATCGCCTATACATCTGTTTACGGAAACACAAAGAAAGCAGTAGAACTTCTGGCACAGAAACTGGAAGAAAAAGGATGCCCGAAAGTAACTGTATTTGACCTTGCAAGAGATGACATGGCAGAAGCAGTAGAAGATGCTTTCCGTTACGGCAAACTGGTACTTGCCACAATTACATACAACGGAGATATTTTCCCATTCATGCGTACTTACATCGAAAACCTGACAGAACGCAGCTACCAGAACCGCACCATCGGACTCATCGAAAACGGAAGCTGGGCTCCTGCAGCAGCAAGAATCATGCAGGGAATGTTCGAAAAGAGCAAAAATATCACATGGCTTGAAAATAATGTAAAGATTACTTCCTCCTTAAGCGAAGCAAACGAAGCGGAGATTGAGGCTATGGCAGAGGAACTCTGCAAATAATTGATAATTGTAAACAGCAGGATCGAAAGATTCTGCTGTTTTTCAGAATAAGATAAACCCGGTTACTGAGAACGGAGTACACAAGTAACTAAATCCGTAAGAGAAAGGCAGGAACAAAATATGACAGTAGCGGAAGTTGTAAAGAAAATGGTAGAGTATTCCAAGGGAGATCTTCATGACATCAACCATTTCATGAAAGTATACGCATATGCAAAAACAATCGCAGAGGGCGAAAATCTGTCACCGGAGCACCAGAAGCTGGTGGAGGTTACTGCGGTTGTCCATGATATTGCCTGCCCTCTCTGCAGAGTAAAATACGGAAATGCCAACGGTAAACATCAGGAGGAAGAAAGTGCGGCACTGATAGAGGAATTTTTTGTAGATTCAGATCTGCCGAAAGAATTTGTAGATCGTGTTTCTTATATTGTAAGTCATCATCATACAATAACCGGAATCGACGGTATTGATTATCAGATCATGATAGAAGCAGATTATCTGGTAAATGCAGATGAGAGTAATTTCTCCGGAAACAATGTGAGAAACATGCTGGAAAAAGTATTCAAAACAGAGACAGGAAAATTCCTGCTCCAGTCTATGTATCAGAAGAGATTGAATGCTAAGGAAGAGAAATAAACAGAATGAAAATATAACATCAAAATAATCATTGAAAAGCTGTCACAAAAAAGTGGCAGCTTTTTGAAACTTTTCATTACATTTTCCCATCTAATAAGTGTAAAACAAAAACAATAAAACTTCATTCGAATGAAAACCATTTACAGAAACATATAAGCAAGGAGGAGCAGCATTTGATACAGTTGGTAAAACGCTCCATCTCAGGAGAT
This sequence comes from Blautia sp. 1001283B150304_161114_C9, assembly GCF_015668165.1. Taxonomy (NCBI): domain Bacteria; kingdom Bacillati; phylum Bacillota; class Clostridia; order Lachnospirales; family Lachnospiraceae; genus Blautia; species Blautia sp. 1001283B150304_161114_C9. The sequence goes on from NZ_JADPGO010000037.1 coordinate 16,768, forward strand.
GCGGATGCATTTCTGGAACTGATGGAAAAGAATTCTCTGGCAATGTACAAGGTGGCGAGGGGAATCCTTGATAATGATGAGGATGCCGCAGATGCCATGCAGGATACCATACTTACCTGCTTTGAAAAAATACATACATTGAAAAATCCGGAATATTTCAAAACCTGGATGATCCGTATTCTGATTAATGAATGCAATAAAATCCACAGACACTACAAAAATTTCAGCAGAGCTGAAGAACTTCCGGAAGTCCCCGGACAGGATATGTCCATTGAGGAATTTGAGTTCAAGGAAATGCTTGGAATGTTGGACGAATCCTACAGGATCATACTGGTTCTGTATTATGTAGAGGGATTTCGGATTGCAGACATTGCTTCTATATTAAATATGAATGAAAACACAGTAAAAACCAGACTGGTCAGGGCCCGGGTGCAGCTAAAGCAGGAATATACTTCAGCAGAAGATAATATTCAGAAGGAAAGACTGCAGCAGAAGAAAAAGAAAAACAGAGAATTTACAGGTATAACAGAAGAGCTTGCGGAAAACCAGGATGGAAATATGAGAACAGGATCGGTAACAGCAGGAAGTATAACGGTAAGTGCAAGAAAGGGATGAAGTGATTATGGCGAAGAAGTTGGATTTTGATAAAGAAAAGAATAACAGAAATGATAATGCGATAGAGGAAATCATGCAGGCAGATTTTCCATTGCCAAAGCAGGCAGAAGATGCAAAAAACGAAGCATTTGCCAGAATCAGGGAAATGGCAGCAGCTTCTGAAAATGTGGAAAATGCAGAGAATATTGTGCAAAGATTGCCAGAGAAATCAACAGAAAAATCAACAAAGAAATCAACAGAAAGTTCCGGAAAGAAATCAACAGGAACAGTAAAATCGCATAAGAAATTCAAAACAGTATACAAAACAGCTTTGGGACTGACCGCGGCTGTAGCTGTGTTTTCCGCAGTATGTATTACAAATCCTGCATTTGCAGAGAACATTCCTCTGGTCGGAAATGTGTTTAAGCAGCTCGGCAATTCCCTGGGATTTTATGGTGATTATTCGAAATATGCAAAGCAGTTGACAGATTCTGCAGAAGATGCAGAGTTGGCAGATACTGATGAAAGTCAGGAGGACGGAGGTAATCCTCAAAGTGCTCAGGCTGAGGATCAGAATACAACAGAAAATAACAATGCAGATAAAACGAAAGACAATGAATCATACAGTAAAACAGTAGATGGAACAACTGTCACGCTTTCAGAAGTATACTGTAATGAAATGGCTCTGTACCTGTCTATGACAATCCATACAGAAGATAAATTCCCGGATACCTTCATCACATCTGATGGAAAACCCAATATTAAGCTCAGCGAGAATTCTACAGTGAAATATGATTACATGGATGGAAAAAGTAATCTGTTCAATGCTTATCTGGATGGAAAAATGCTGGATGATAATACCTATGCAGGAGTTTTGCGTATTCCTGTGGAAGATATGACAGTGGATGATGCAGGATGGACAAAATTTTATGAAGTGCGTAATGCATTTTTCAAAGAAAAAGGGATTGATGTAGATTCTGAGGATTTTAGTTTTGACAAGTTAGCCCAGATACTGGGAATGGATGAATACAGTGATGCGAAGCTTCCTCAGATGGGAGGTCCGGCAATCAGTGATTATGTCAAAGACATCAAAGTACCTGACCGGTTTACCATGGAGCTGGATCTGAAAGATATTGTGGGTACTCTTCCAGATGATCAGGATACCACTCCAGATATCCCTCAGGATCTGCGGGATGAATATAATCAGAAAATGGCAGAGCATGGGATCAGCACAGACGATGCAGATTATGAGAGTCTGACAGAAGAGCAGAAGAATCTGGAACATCAGTTTTTCACTGAGATGTGGAATGAGTATTTTGAACGGTATCCTGAGGCAAATGAAGGTAATAACAGATATAACTCATGGACACTAAAAGGTGACTGGAAGTTCAGCGTAGATGTAGAGAAAAATACTTCCGATACGGTTAAAAAGGATGTAAATGTGGTAGATGAAAATGGAGATGGTGTTCTCTCCATTACGAAAACACCATTTGAGATCACTATGAAAATGCAGGATCCGGAAACAAAATATGTTGCTGTTATGCTGGATGCCAATGGAGATATCATGCCATATGGCGGAGTGGCAAACAGTAATGCGGACACATATGCAATACAGGACAGAGATGTTTCCACAGTATATATCTATCTTTGCGATTACTATGAGTATATGGACGAGCTGAAAGGCTACTACTGGTCTGATAACTATGAAGAGAAAGCAAAGACCAAGACCTTCAAACAGCTTCTGGATGAACGGGCAGTTGCCAGCGCAGAAGTACATTTTGATAAAGATAAATAATGATGTCAGGGTCAAAAGGTATTTTGCCCCTGACCTGATATCAAAAAATAAAGTATCATAACTGAGACAGCATCTTTCCAATTTTCTACAGAAAGATGCTGTTTTAGTTATTTTGATAAAAAAGGTCAGAAAAACAGTAGAATCTGAGCCGGGTTAATGTTACAATGTAGGCGTCTCAAAAAAAGAGTGCAGAAGGGAGCCAAAACAAAATGGACTACGCAAAAGAATCTTTAAAAATGCATTATGAGTTAAAAGGTAAAATTGAGGTTGTATCAAGAGCCAAAGTAGATTCCAAAGATGCTTTAAGCCTTGCTTACACACCAGGTGTTGCTCAGCCTTGTCTGGAGATCCAGAAGGATGTAAACAAGAGCTATGATCTGACAAGACGTTGGAATACAGTTGCTGTTGTAACAGACGGAACTGCAGTACTTGGACTGGGAGATATCGGACCGGAAGCAGGTATGCCTGTTATGGAAGGCAAATGTGTACTCTTTAAAGAATTTGGCGGTGTAGACGCGATTCCGCTCTGCGTCCGCAGTAAAGATGTTGATGAGATCGTTAAGACAGTAAGCCTTCTGGCCGGATCCTTTGGAGGAATCAACCTTGAGGATATTTCCGCACCGAGATGTTTTGAAATTGAAAAGAAACTGAAAGAATGCTGTGATATTCCGATCTTCCATGATGACCAGCACGGAACAGCAGTTATCACACTTGCAGGTGTTATCAACGCGCTGAAACTGGTTGGAAAGAAGCTTGACGAAGTGAAGATCGTTACTTCCGGAGCAGGTGCTGCAGGTATCGCTATCATCAAACTGTTAATGTCCATGGGACTTAAGAATGTAATCATGACAGACAGAAAGGGTGCGATTTACGAAGGCAGAGAAGGATTAAACCCGATCAAAGAAGAGATGGCTAAGATCACAAACTTCAACAAAGAGAAAGGTACTCTTGCAGAAGTGATCAAAGGCGCAGACATCTTCATCGGTGTATCCGCACCTGGAACACTGACACAGGATATGGTCCGCACAATGGCAAAAGATCCTATCATTTTTGCATGTGCAAACCCGGTACCTGAAATCTTCCCTGACGAAGCAAAAGCAGCAGGCGCAGCAGTGGTATCCACAGGACGTTCTGATTACCCGAACCAGGTAAACAACGTACTCTGCTTCCCGGGACTTTTCCGTGGTGTACTGGACGCAAGAGCATCAGATGTTAACGATGAAATGAAAGTTGCAGCAGCATATGCAATCGCAGGTCTGGTAAGTGACGAAGAATTAACAGCGGAATATATTCTTCCGGCAGCATTTGACCCACGCGTAAAAGACGCTGTAGCTAAAGCTGTAGCAGAAGCAGCAAGAAAATCAGGCGTAGCAAGGATCTAACCGAATAGAATAATGAAGCCCTCTGTTTTCATGTGAGCAGCATGCAGACAGAGGGCTTTTTTGCATAATATTCAATCTGACCCCTAAAAAATTCGAAAAATTGGTCATTGAAATAATGACACATTTCACGTATGATAACTTCAACATATTGATGCGTCAATATATAAAATATCTGATAGTGAAAATCAAACAAGTAATCTGACTTATTGATATGAGCCTTTTATCAGATCATACGAGAGGGGACAGTTATTATGAATACTCAGAACAGCACAATTACAAAACTTGCAGAGACAGCTCTTATGGCTGCGTTATGCTATGTATCTTTTACATTCTTGCAGATTAAGATCCCTGTACCGGGCGGTGATGCAACATCCATCCATATCGGAAATGCATTCTGCGTACTGGCAGCACTTCTGATCGGCGGTGTATACGGCGGATTGTCCGGTGCCATCGGAATGGGAATCGCGGACCTGATGGATCCTGTATATATCACAGGCGCACCAAAGACATTTGTACTGAAATTCTGTATTGGCCTTATCACAGGTCTAGTAGCACATAAGATTGCAAAGATCAATGAAAGTACAGATAAGAAATATGTTTTCAAATGGAGTGTGATTGCTTCTGTAGCAGGTCTTGCATTTAATGTCGTGGCAGATCCGATCGTAGGATATTTCTACAAACAGTATATTCTCGGACAGCCTCAGGAACTGGCACAGGCACTTGCAAAAATGAGTGCTGTAGCCACATTATTCAATGCAGTAGTTTCTGTGATCCTGGTAGCAGTGATCTACAATGCAGTACGTCCGGTACTGATTAAGAGTCATCTGCTTACAGTTACCGGTAAGAAAAAAGAACAGGCAGCATAAAAATGAAAAGCATTTCAGTTTTGCATCATACAGCAGACTGAAATGCTTTTTTGGTGTATAGAGTATTTATGAGAAGAAAAAATAAAAATATGGGGTTGAAATAGGGAGAAATATATAGTATTGTAGGTGATACAACGCTTAGGGCGAGGACTGTCTTTGGACAGTCTCTTTTTATGAAGAAGGATGAGGAAAAAATTATGGAGAGGACAAAAGAAAGGTTATCGTTTCGTAAGAAGTTTATCGGTGACAGGAGGTTTTATATGATGGTTCTGGCTGTGGCTGTGCCGATTATGATTCAGAATGGAATTACGAATTTCGTAAGTCTGCTGGATAATATTATGATCGGGCGGATCGGTACGGAGCAGATGTCAGGGGCTTCCATTGTGAATCAGCTGATTTTTGTTTATAATCTGTGTATTTTCGGAGGAGTATCCGGGGCAGGGATTTTTACAGCACAGTACTTTGGACAGAAGGACAATGAAGGAGTGCGGCAGACATTCAGGTATAAGTTATGGATGGCTGTGATCCTGACCATCGGGACGACTTTGCTGCTTCTGACGGTTGGAGAGAATCTGATCAGTATGTATCTGCAGGGGGATGGAACTGCGCAGCAGATTGCAGATACACTGAATTATGGAAAACAGTATCTGGATATTATGCTGTTGGGATTACCACCTTTTATGATGGTGCAGATTTATTCCAGTACTCTGCGAGAGTGCGGAGAGACGGTTCTTCCTATGAAAGCAGGAGTTGTGGCAATCTGTGTGAACCTGTTATTTAACTACCTGTTGATCTATGGTGTATTTTTCTTCCCAAGACTGGGTGTGAGAGGTGCGGCAATCGCAACTGTGCTGTCACGTTATGTGGAGGCTGCAATTGTAATCAGCTGGACACACAGGCATACGGAGAAGAATCCCTTTGCAAAAGGGTTGTATAGCACGCTTAAGGTTCCTGCAAATCTGACAAAGAAAATTCTGGTCAAGGGGACTCCGCTGTTATTTAATGAGACTTTATGGGCTTCAGCTATGGCTATGCTGACACAGTGTTATTCGGTTCGAGGGCTGAATGTGGTTGCTTCTCTGAATATTTCCAATACTATCAACAATGTGTTTAATATTGTGTTTATTGCCCTGGGAGATTCCGTGGCAATCATTGTAGGACAGCTTCTGGGAGCGGGAGATATGAAGAAAGCGAGAGACACAGATAACAAGATGATTGCCTTCTCAGTAATGTGCTGTACAGGGGTTGCAATTGTCATGTTTATTATGGCTCCGCTGTTTCCAATGCTTTATAATACCAATCAGGAAGCCAGGGGGCTGGCGAAGTATCTGATCATGATCACTGCATTCTTTATGCCGCAGAATGCATTCCTGCATGCAACCTACTTTACCCTGCGTTCCGGTGGAAAGACCATCATTACGTTCCTGTTTGACAGTGTGTTTATCTGGTGCATCAGTGTGCCGATCGCCTTTGTACTAAGTCGTTATACAGGGATTCATGTGCTTGTGATTTATGCATGCGTGCAGCTGGCAGATCTGATCAAATGTGTGATCGGATTTGTGCTGGTTAAGAAGGGTGTGTGGCTGCAGAATATTGTTTCATCATGATAAAAATTTTCAATAACATTTGGCTTGACTAACCGATATGCTATAGTGTATCATCAGTGAAAGTCAAATAGAAACAGTCTTATAAAACTATTATAATATGACTTGTTGTTTGATTCACATCATGCTATTTGTGAATTGATATATGTAACATTAATTCTCTTTGCACTGCATTACATTCAACAGAATGCGAGATCAACAGTACAAACTGAGCAGGCGATGCCCGAGGTGTTCGAGGGCGTGGGGCCGGGCCGCGTGAAGCGGCAGCAGATATGAACATTTTCAGACATATCTGTGGGACAGTGTATGTTCCGCAGGTGTGTCTTTTTGTTTTCTGGAAAATACGTTTTGGAGAGATTTTCTTTTAGAGGAATTTTCTTTTAGGAGAATTTTTTGAAACGGGTGCAATTCAGAGTTACAAAAAGACCCCTGTAAGACCGCACTTTGATAAGTCGCAGAAAGGAAATATGTTTTCTGACTGTGACGCAATGTATGTGACATAAGAAGAACCTGTAAACTCAAATATAGGAAAGTACAAAAGCTTATATATTTGAAAAGAAAATTTAGGAGGTCCTGGTTATGGAACAGACAAAAAAATTAAACATGACAGCAATGTCAGACAAGACAAACAGTAACACGACAGCTAAGAAGGAAGAGCCTGCATGGGAACATAAGGTGGCAATGAAGGTATCAGGTGTGAGTATTGCAGTAAACCTGTTACTTTCCTTATTTAAATTACTTGCCGGAATTCTGGCACATTCAGGTGCTATGATCTCAGATGCGATTCATTCAGCATCTGATGTGGGAAGTACTTTCGTAGTAATAGTCGGTGTGAATTTATCCAGCAAAAAATCCGATAAGGAGCATCAGTATGGACATGAGCGGATGGAATGTGTATCTTCCATTATTTTGTCCGGGTTACTTCTGGCAACCGGTATCGGAATTGGTATGAATGGAATTGAGAACATTATTAAGAGTACTTCAGGAGCAAGCATTGCAATTCCCGGAACATTGGCACTGATTGCGGCAGTTGTTTCTATTGTAGTGAAGGAGTGGATGTTCTGGTATACCAGAAGTGCTGCGAAGAAAATAAATTCCGGTGCACTGATGGCAGATGCATGGCATCATCGTTCAGACGCAATGTCCTCTGTTGGTGCATTTATCGGTATCCTGGGTGCGAGACTTGGCTTCCCGATTCTGGATCCGATTGCCAGTGTGGCAATCTGTGTACTGATCGTGAAAGCATCTGTAGATATTTTCAGAGATGCAATTGATAAGATGGTTGACCATTCCTGTGATGATGCAACAGAAGAGAGCATGAGAGAAGTGATCATGGGAGTGAAAGGAGTGAAGGGAATCGACCTTCTCCAGACACGATTATTTGGTTCTAAGATGTATGTGGATATTGAAATTTCAGCAGATGGAACGATTCCTCTGGATGAGGCACATGACATTGCGGAAAATGTTCATCATAGTATAGAGAAGAATTTTAAAGACGTAAAACACTGCATGGTTCATGTGAATCCGGTGAATGAGTAAATAAAAAGCGAGACTGTCCGAAGTATAATCTGGGCAGTCTTGTTTTTTATTGGATAATCATCTATGCTATAAGCGAAACTCGTATTATCTGTTCTTTGTATGGCAGTAAGTCTGGGAAGCGTACAGAAAATACAGGTAGCGAAAGGACTGCTATAGAATAGCAGAAATCACTTTTTTATTGAGAAACAGATAAATTTATTTGTTTGACTGGAAATTTTACGTAAATATAACATGGACATTCCATGGAATTGATATTCAAAGTTTATAATTCTAAACGTTATAGGATGTCAGAGTCAAAAGGTTTGACAAATTTTGCCACTGATATCACGAATAAAAAGAGTGAGGAATTATCCGAATGAAAAAACAACAGAAAAAGACAAAAGAAATTACGGCACCTGTATATATGATGAACAGAGAACTGTCCTGGCTGAAGTTTAATGAGAGAGTTTTAAATGAGGCGGGAAATCCAAGAGTTCCGCTTGCGGAGAGACTGACATTTGCCGCTATTTATCAGTCAAATCTGGATGAATTTTACAGAGTCAGAGTCGGAACTCTGATGGATCAGATGGAAGCATCTGAAGTAATACGTGAGAACAAAACCAATATGACCAGTGAAGAACAGGTAACTGCAATCCTTCAGGCCACCAGAGATCTGGATCAGAAAAAGGCAGCTATCTATGAACAGCTGATGGGAGAACTGGAGCCTTACGGAGTGCGTCTGATCAATTTTAACAGATTATCTGCAGAGGAAGGCAAGCTTCTGGAAACATATTTTGATCAGGAGATTGCACCGTATCTGTCTGCAAACATTGTGAGCAAACAGCAGCCATTTCCATTCCTGAAAAATAAAAATATTTATGCAGTGGCATCACTGATGAGCAAGGGTGGAAAAACAAAAACAGCTATTATCCCTTGCAGTAATACTGTATTCAGACGTTTGATTGATATTCCTACAAGAAAAGGGACTTTCATGCTTTCAGAGGAACTGATCCTTCATTTTCTGCCGAAAATGTTTAAAAATTATGAGATCAGGGAGAAAGCGCTGCTCCGTATTACCAGAAATGCAGATATTGATACAGAAACCATTTATGATGAGGATCTGGATTACAGGGATGCAATGGAGAATCTGATCAAGCAGAGAAGACGAATGAATCCTGTAAGAATGGAGTTATCCAGAGAATTAAATAAAAAGATGATAAGTTCACTCTGTAAGGAGCTTCATGTGGATAAAAAACACGTATTTTTGACCAGAGTTCCGCTTGATATGTCCTTTGTATTCGGACTTCAGGGATATCTGAGAAATACTGCCCAGGACAAACTTTTCTATCAGAGAAGAGCTCCCAGAATGACACCGGAGCTGGATGATAAGAGCCTTTTGATTTCACAGATTATGAAGAAAGATGTACTGTTATCCTATCCATTTGAAAATATCAAATCCTTTATTAATCTTCTGAATGAGGCTGCAAGGGATGATTCTGTTGTATCCATCAAGATGACATTGTACCGTCTTGCAGACAAGAGCCAGATTGTAGATGCTCTGGTGGATGCAGCAGAAAATGGAAAAGAAGTTGTTGTACTTGTAGAGCTGAGAGCCAGATTTGATGAGGAAAGCAATATTGAATATTCCAGAAAACTGGAAGAGGCAGGCTGCAGAGTAATCTATGGACTGAATGGATATAAAGTACATTCCAAGCTGTGCCTGATCTCCAGAAAAACAGATAAGGGTGTGTCCTATATCACACAGATCGGTACAGGTAATTATAATGAAAAAACATCTGCACTTTACACAGACCTGTCGCTGATCACAGCAAACCAGGAAATCGGAAAAGAAGCAGCAGAAGTGTTTGCGGCACTTCTGAAAGGGGAAGTTGTTGAGAAATCCAATCTTCTTCTGGTTGCACCAAAATGTCTGCAGAACAGAGTTCTGGATATGATACAGGAAGAAATCGACCAGGTGAAACAGGGAAATGAAGGATATATTGGAATCAAGATCAATTCCCTGACAGATAAGGTGATCATCAATAAACTGGTGGAAGCATCTCAGGCAGGAGTAAAGATAGAGATGGTCGTCAGAGGTATCTGCTGTCTGATTCCGGAGATAAAAGGATATACAGAGAATATCAAAGTAATAAGTATCGTAGGTCGTTATTTGGAGCATTCCAGAATCTATCGCTTCGGTACAAAAGAAAGAGAAAAAATATATATTGCATCTGCTGATTTTATGACAAGAAATACAGTCCGTCGTGTGGAGGTGGCTGCTCCGGTTCTTAATGAGAAATTAAAGGAACGTCTGGACTGGATGTTTGAGACAATGATGAATGACGATGAAAAAGGAAAGAGACTGACAGAAACCGGAAATTATGCAGACAGAAGCCTGAATGATGTCAAACTCAATTCCCAGGAAATCTTTTATGCCATGGCATACAGTAATGCAGAGAAAACCCAGAAAAAAAGAGAAGATTGAAAAGTAGAAGATTAAGAAGAAATATTTGTTGGCAATATTGTAGATTGCCTGAAAAAGATACTATGTGGATCAGTATAATAGATTCATATAGTATCTTTTTGAGAGGGTGTAAAAATTCTTGTGTCTATGGAAAGTAAATCTTTCTGATAAGAAATAGATATGTAAAATTTTGCTGTCGAATTAATGATTATGCGGCTGTCGAATATATCTTTGTACTTACAGTATTGCCATGTAGGAAAATTATATACATCATTTTCGATTTTTTGCATGACAAGTAAGGCATCATGATTATTGCCTTTTGTGGGCTCTGCCCGCACCCGACCTCTGGAATAGGATCGGAAATTTCTGGCAATAATATAAATGCCGAAGGAATAGACAGAAAGCAGGAATGAGGGGCTTAAAAGAGCTTCCCCATTCCTGCTTTTCTTTTCTCTTACAGATAAGCAGTAAGCCGTTCTCCGTAAAGGACTATCAGCTGATTCAATACCTGATCCCAGTTCCGGTATCTCTGCGTCCACTTTTTGAC
>NZ_JADPGO010000038.1:0-25899 GCF_015668165.1 Blautia sp. 1001283B150304_161114_C9
CTTTCTGTAGTGTTTACAGTATATCAGATTCATTAAGAAATGTCTCTTGAAGTGTCTTAAATTACGATACCATTATACTCCGTCTGACAAATATCCTGAAATCCAATGATTCCATGGAGATCAGCTGGATCTGCAGGTATTATGACGCAGAATTTAAAAGAGCTTATGAAAATGCTTCAGATTTATTCAGATCAAAGATTTCATCAGAGAGATTGATGGGATATGTGAAACTGTTTACAGATGAATTTTTCAATGAAAATCATGCAGACTTCAGATATTATGTAACCTGTTTTTCGTATCAGAATGATCTGCTCAGTCAGTGGCGGGGATATGCGGATGACGGGCGCGGAGCTGCCATCGGATTTGACCTGGATGTATTAAAAGAAGTTGTAACGGTTTCTCCGGAGATTTCAAAGCCGTCAATTGTGTCATTACATAAGATCAGTTATTCTGAAGCAAAGCAGAGAGAAGTTGTACATCAGATAGTACAAGAATTGGTTGATGAAATCGAGAAGATATTACAGAAAGAAGAACAATGTCGGGAAAGCATTGAGGAAAAGCAAGATTATGAAATAGAAGTACTGGATAAAGTCATGAACTGTTTTGAGAAAAAGTTTTTGAAATTATTTCAGGAATCTGTTTACATGAAAAATCCGTTTTTCAGAGAGGAAAGCGAAATCCGATTGTGCGAGTTTTCGCCGAAACAGTTTCTGATGGGAAGAGAAGTTGAACTTTCTCTCGGTGCACGTTTATATAACTATTCCTACTATGTAAAAGAAAGTCAGCTGATATCTTATGTGGATTTTGATTTTTCAGATTGCCTTGACCAGCTGATAAAGGAACTCGTTATAGGGCCAAAGTGTCTGATGTCAGAGAGAGACATGGAATATTATCTGACAACGCTCGGTCTGTCGAATTGTCGGGTAAAGAAATCGCAGGGGACATATCGGTAATATATTTATAGCAATTCCCTTATATGGGCATATCAGACATCATGGAAAGGCAGATGAAAGACATGAAAAGAAAATTACCATTCAGAAAAGTGGCGGTATTTCTGATACTGGCATTATTTCTGACAGCAGGCATCAGTATGCGTGCAGTTACCGTAAATGCAGCTACATATGTGAAACAGGACAGAACCTCCGTCAGCATCACATCGAAGAAAACGGGATGGCAGAAAATAAACGGAGATTACTATTTTTATAATTCAAAGGGGCGTCTGATCTGCGGTTCTTTTAAGTATAAAGGTTATTATTACTACAGTATTGCCAACGGCAAACGTTTCACCGGGTGGATGAAGCGTTCCGGTAATAAATACTATTACAATCGCAAAAATGGTGCCATGTTCCGCAATCGCTGGGCAACAGGTGATAAATATACCTATTATTTCAATGAATCCGGCGTGGCAATTGCCAGGCAGTGGCTTACTCAGGATGGAAAAAAATACTATTTCCTCAGCAATTCCACCATGGCAAAGGGCTGGCAGAAGATAGGAAAATATTATTACTATTTCAGCAAGAAAACAGGAGTGATGGCAAAAAATACCTGGATAGGTAAATATTATGTAAACAGCAAAGGGCAGCGTGTAAAATCTTCAGATACTAAACCGACAAATACTAAACCAACAGTTACTCAAAGCGGCAATACTTACGAATACAAAAGCAGCACTCTTAATATTAAACTTAAACGCAAATCAGTCCATGGAATTTCCTACTGGGTAGCGCATATAAAGACATCCAATGCCAAACAGCTGAAATCCGCCCTCTCCAACGGAACTTATGGCGGATCCCGACAGACAACTTCTGATGCAGTATCCTCAAATGGAGGCATTATCGGAGTAAACGGCAGTGCTTTCGACTATGGTACAGGAAAACCATCCCCCCTTGGCATGTGCATCAAAAACGGGATTATCTATGGTGATTACATGACCAGTTATTCAGTCATGGCAGTAAAGAAAGACGGAACCATCTATACTCCGGCACAGGGACTTATGGGAAAAAATCTTCTTGCAGCCGGTGTAAAAGATACATATAATTTTGGTCCGGTTCTTATTAAAGATGGCGAAGCCCAGCTTCCATGGGCTGAAACAGAAAAATATTATCCACGTACAGCGGTAGGAATGGTAAAGCCCAACGATTATGTACTCCTTGTAACAGATACCGGCAGCTATAATGGTCTTAATCACTGGGATATGGTGAATATTTTTAAATCCTACGGCTGTACTTATGCTTACAACCTGGATGGAGGCGGTTCTGCAACCCTGTACTTTAATGGAAAAGTAATGAATAAACTTATCGGCAATACTCAGCGTCCATGCGCAGACTTCCTTTATTTCACCCGATAATCCTTTTCCAGATAAGAATCCCGCCTGCTTGCACATGCTGCCAAAGCCCAGCACACAAGAATCAGCAGCCCGATCCCCATAGCCAGCACAGCAAGCAGGATTACGATAATTGCGTGGATAAACATAGACATGGATGACCTCCTTTCACAGTCATTCGGTTATGAACTGAGCAGCGAAGCAGATGATTTTATCCGCCTGACTTGTCTCATTCACTGACTTGGATAAAAATGGATGTTGTATAAGGAGTAATAAAAAGATATCAGGATGACCTGACAAGAACAATTAAGACAGTTAAAAGATCTGTTAACTGATTTAAATATACGCTGTCACACTCAAAAAAGCAAGCCGAAACTTTCGAGGGATTTCGACTTGCTTTTTGGTTAATTATTTACGAGGCTTGTTATAAGTATCAGAGAAAGATGTTACGGCAATCCAGAATGAATTTGGGTTACGTTACTGAGAACAGAGGGAACAGTAACGATTGTTTTGGTAAAATATTAACAATTCCATAAAAACACTTGACAACCCTACTTTACCATACTAAAATGTAAAAAGCAAAAAAACTGTTGCCGTAGGAAAAACAAATGATTGCCCTATACGGAAAAAGGGACATCCTTCCATGGCAGAACAAGGAGGAATATTATGAAAAAATACAGCGACATGAGCAAAGAAGAACTGCTTACACTCAAAGCACAGCTGGATAAAGAATACGCAGATATCAAAGCAAAGGGCTTAGCTCTCGATATGTCACGTGGAAAACCGTCAGCAGACCAGCTCGATCTCTCAATGGGATTAATGAACGTATTAAGCAGCGATTCAGACCTCAAGTGCGAAACAGGAGTAGACTGCCGTAACTACGGTGTTATCGACGGAATCCCGGAAGCTAAACGCCTCCTTGGAGAAATGTCCGAGGTAGATCCGGACCACATCATTATCTACGGAAACTCAAGCTTAAACGTTATGTTTGACAGCATTGCACGTTCTATGACACAGGGTGTAATGGGAAATACCCCATGGTGCAAACTTGATAAGGTAAAATTCCTCTGTCCTGTACCGGGATATGACCGCCATTTCAAGATCACAGAATTCTTCGGAATCGAAATGATCAACGTGCCAATGACACCACAGGGACCAGACATGGATATGGTAGAGAAGCTTGTCAGTGAAGACGCATCCATCAAAGGAATCTGGTGTGTGCCGAAATACTCCAACCCACAGGGATATACTTATTCAGCAGAAACAGTAGAGCGCTTTGCGCATCTGAAACCGGCAGCACCTGATTTCCGTATCTACTGGGATAACGCATACAGCATTCATCATCTCTATGATGACAATCAGGACTTCCTTGTAGAAATCCTTGAAGCATGTGCAAAAGCAGGAAATCCTGATCTTGTATATAAATTTACATCAACATCAAAAGTCAGCTTCCCGGGTTCCGGTATTGCAGCAGTTGCAGCTTCCAAAGCAAACCTGGAAGATTTCCGCAGCTACATGCAGATCCAGACAATCGGACATGACAAATTAAACCAGTTACGTCATGTAAAATTCTTCAAAAATATCGACGGTCTTCATGAACACATGAGAAAACATGCGGCAATTCTCCGTCCGAAATTTGAAATGGTCCTTAACACACTGGACAGAGAACTTGGCGGTCTTGGAATCGGCGAGTGGACAAAACCACATGGTGGATACTTCATTTCCTTTGATTCAATGGAAGGATGTGCAAAAGCTATTGTTGCCAAGGCAAAAGAAGCAGGTGTTGTACTTACAGGAGCAGGCGCAACTTATCCATATGGAAAAGATCCGAAAGACTCCAATATCCGTATTGCGCCAAGCTTCCCGACTCCTGAGGATCTTGGAAAAGCAGCAGAAGTGTTCGTACTCTGTGTTAAACTTACAAGTGTAGAGAAATTACTGGAAAACGCATAAAAGAGAATAATCGTATTTACTTTCTGGATAAATAATGTGATAATAAAACTGCCCGGCATAACTTCTTGCCGGGCGGTTGCTGTTTATAAAAAAGAAAGGAGAGGATGTCGTGAGCAGCAGAAAGAAAATCATGATCACCCTGATCATAATCTTGCTCCTGCTGACTGCCGGAGTATATGGATATGGTGTATACTATTTCACAGAGCATTTCTTACCGGGATCAATGGTAAACGGATTCAACTGTTCCTATATGACAGTATCCCAGTCAGAAGAATTGCTTACGCAGAAGGTGGGAGCATATGTTCTTACTATTGACACCAGAAATAACGGACAGGAAAGTATCACAGCAAAACAGGCGGGACTTTCCTATGACTCAGATGGAAGTGTTGATAAATTGATCAGAAATCAGGATCGTTTTACATGGTTTCTTGCTTTTAATCAGCACAGGAATTATGAAGTGTCCTCCTCCATTAAATATGATGAGCAGAAGACAGAGGCTGCCATTTCCGAACTGAAATGTATGCAACAGGAGAATATGACAGAGCCTTCGGATGCTCATATAGAAGAGAAAGACGATAAGTTTGTAATTGTTCCTGAGCAGGAGGGAACTGCACTGAAACCAGAAAAAACAAGTCAGGATATTATAGATGCTCTTGTCACAGGACGAACGCCGGTTGATCTGGAAGCAGATGGATGCTACAAAGAACCGAAAGTTTATCAGAGTGATGAAACTTTGACGAAGAATTGTGACCTGATAAACAAACTTACGGATGTAGTGATAACCTATGATTTTGACGATTGCACAGAGACAGTAGACAGAGATATGATCAAAAACTGGCTCACAACAGATGAAAACGGTCTTTATACACTTGACAAAAAACAGATAGAAGCATATATCAGTGAACTGGCGGCTAAATATGATACGGTTGGAACAGAGAGAACATTTAATACATATGATGGTCGTGAGATTACTGTCAGCGGAGGGAATTATGGCTGGCAGATCGATCAGAAAGCGGAGCTGAAAGAACTTACAGAACTGATAAAAAACGGAGAAACCCAGGTCAGAGAACCTGTTTATTCCCATGAAGGTCTGGTCAGGAAAACAAATGATATCGGATATACGTATATAGAGATTGACCTGACGGCCCAGAGAATGGTATTCTATAAAGATGGAACGCCGACTGCGGATGCGCAGATCGTATCCGGAAATCCATTCGTGCCCAACTGTGCAACTCCTGTGGGATGTTATACAACAGGTGAAATGAAGAGCGGATGTACAGTGAACGGAGAGGACTATCCTTCTGCTGTAAATTACTGGATCCCATTCGATGGAAATCTGGGGATCAATGATGCTCCATGGAGAATGGATTTCGGAGGACAGCTTTATGAATTTGAAGGCACACATGGAAGCATCTGTGCACCATCCGATCAGGTGCAGATCATTTTCAGCAATGTTGAGAAGAACACACCGATTGTTATTTATGAATAAAGGAGAAAAATGATGAAGATTGTAGTATTAGCGGGGGGAACAAGTACAGAACGTACTGTCTCCATTACATCAGGAACAGGAATATGTAAGGCATTACGACAGAAAGGACATCAGGCGATTCTTGTGGATATTTTCTGCGGCATTGAGAATGTGGACCGGGAGAATCCGTTTCCGTCAGAGTATGATGTGGACGCAGCATCAGAATATATGTCAGCATTTAACGACAGGATTGAACAGATGAAAAAAGAGAGAAGAAGCTTCTTCGGACCAAACGTGCTGAAACTCTGCGAGGCGGCTGACATTGTTTTCCTGGGACTTCATGGTGCGAACGGAGAAGATGGAAAAGTACAGGCAACATTTGACCTGATGGGAATCAAATATACAGGAACCGGATATTTAAGCAGTGCCCTGGCAATGGATAAGGGAATCACCAAGCAGATGTTTCTGATGAATAATGTACCAACACCGCGGGGAGTGTCTATGGTAAAAGAAGAAATGACCACAGATCTGAAAGCACTTGGAATGGAATTTCCTGTAGTTGTAAAAACCTGCTGTGGCGGTTCCAGTGTAGGTGTTTATATTGTGAATGATCAGGCCGAATATGAGCAGGCTCTCAAAGACGCTTATTCTTATGAAAATGAAGTCGTGGTCGAAGAATATATAAAAGGACGTGAATTTTCAGTAGCGGTTGTGGACGGAAAAGCTTATCCGATCATCGAAATTGCTCCGCTTCAGGGATTCTATGATTATAAGAATAAATATCAGGCTGGCTCTACGATTGAGACCTGTCCTGCCGAAATTTCACCGGAACTCACAGAGAAAATGCAGCATTATGCGGAAGCAGGAGCCAAAGCTCTGTTTATGGAAGGATACTGCCGTCTTGATTTCATGATGAAGGAGAATGGAGATATGTATTGTCTGGAAGCAAATACTCTTCCCGGAATGACACCAACCAGTCTGATTCCGCAGGAGGCAAAAGTTCTGGGAATCGACTATCCGACTTTATGTGAGAAACTGATTGAAGTTTCCATGAAAAAATATCCGACGCAGGATTTCACACTATAGAGCGTGTCTGCAGTAATTTATAGAATTGTTATAGATGCATTATTAAGAGAATTGCTATAACAGGAAAGAAGATATAAAAAATATTATGAAAAACTTAACTCTTGAAAATATCGCCCGCGTATGCGGCGGTACTTATTATGGTCCGGCTGATAAATTACAGGAAGAAGTAATGTCTGTTATCACAGACAGCAGAAAAGCAGAAGAAGGATGTCTGTTTGTACCTATTGTGGGGGAACGTGTAGATGCCCATAAATTTATCCCACAGGTAATGGAAGCAGGGGCACTGGCAACCTTGTCGGAACGGGTACTTGATAACGCTGATTTTCCTTATATCGCAGTAGAATCTTCTCTTCAGGCAGTGAAAGATATTGCAGAGTTTTATTTAAAGCAGCTTCAGATCCCGGTTGTGGGAATTACAGGAAGTGTTGGTAAGACAAGTACAAAAGAAGTGATCGCATCTGTTCTGAACCAGAAATACCATACTCTGAAAACACAGGGCAACTTTAACAATGAACTTGGTTTGCCTCTCACAGTTTTCCGTTTGCGTGATGGAGATGAAATTGCAGTTCTGGAAATGGGGATCAGTGATTTCGGTGAGATGACCAGACTTGCGCAGATTGCAAGACCGGACACCTGCGTGATCACGAATATCGGTACCTGCCATCTGGAGAATCTGGGAGACAGAAATGGTGTTCTGAAAGCAAAGACAGAGATTTTTAAATTCCTCAGACCGGAGGGACATATTGTATTAAATGGCGATGATGACAAGCTTATCACAGTAAAAGAATATGAAAAGATAAAACCTGTATTTTTCGGAATGAGTAATGAATGTCAGGTTTACGGTGATAAGATTGTAAGCAGAGGTTTAAAGGGAATGACCTGCACCATTCATCTGGGGGATACTGCATTTACAGTTGATATCCCGATGCCGGGGCGCCATATGGTATATAATGCGCTGGCAGCAGCTGCAGTTGGAAATATTTATGGACTTACAACTGAGCAGATCAAAGCCGGAATCGAGAGCTTGGAGCCGATCAGCGGTCGTTTCAGAATGATCGAAACAGATAAATTCCTGATCGTAGATGACTGCTATAATGCAAATCCCATGTCCATGAAAGCCTCCCTGGATGTTCTGCAGGATGGTGCAGGACGCAGAATTGCAGTTCTTGGTGACATGGGTGAACTTGGAGAGAATGAAGTTCAGCTTCATGAAGAAGTAGGAGAGCATGCCGGAAAATGTGATATTGATGTTCTTATCTGTACAGGTAAACTGTGCAAAAATATGGCAGAGAGAGCACAGCGGACAAATCCGGACCTGAGAGTAATCTATGAGCCGGACAGAGAAAGTCTGCTGGAGCATCTGGAAGGTTATGTACAGGATGGTGACACTATTCTTGTGAAAGCTTCCCATTTTATGAAGTTTGAAGAGGTAGTTACGAAACTGGAAAATATGTAAACACTTCGAGACATTTTTGTCTTTTTATGAGAGAATTTGATGAGCGATTTTAGTTCCATGATACCGGAAACAGCAGTATAATAATCCTGTCAGTTTATGAGCAGGCAGCGTGTTCAAGTGAGGAGGATGTTATGCTGGAGAAAGTTATGGAACTGCATTTCCTGCTGTATGCCATGATGTTAATGGGCGGACTGGGAGCACTGGGGATGCTGACCACACATCTTACCTACCGAAGAATGATCAGAAAAAATACAGAGGTTAAATCAAATCTCAAAGAGAAATGGACAAATCTTTGGAAAACAAGAGACAGGCTGTTGAACCGTATGAACCGGTTTGTCTGGTATCCGTCACTTTTCTGTATCGCTTTTCTTGGACTGGCTTTTTTTCTGTATTCCAAAGATGCACGATGGGACGGAATGCCGCTGGCATATCTTTATGTGGCTGCGATCATTCCGACAGCATTGCTTTTGCTGAGACAGGCGCTGGATTTTACATACAGAGAAGAACTTCTGATGAATTCTTTTTCTGATTATGTGGAACATGCCCGCACATGGGTAGAAGAAGTTCCGGTGCCGGAGAAGGCTGACGAAGCTGCAAAAGAGGAAATCGTTGAACATATTGCGGACAGTATCCGCCAGACTGCAGCAGCAGGAAGCCATTTCAGCGGAATGCTTACACCCGAGGAAGATGAGATTATGAGAGAAATCATAAGAGAATTTATGAAATAAAGACATGAAAATTCACTGCAAATGAGATACACAGGATCAGAAACAATATGGCAATGTAAAGTTTCTGATCCTGTACACATTTTAAGACAGAATAATTTATTATTCGTCATCCTCTTCAATTACCTGGATCTCCAGATAATCAAAATCAATCTGCTCTATAAAATTATCCTGATAAAATCTGGCTTTTCCATGTTTCTTAAAATGTCTGACTGTAGATTCCAGCCAGATTGGGTTTCCCAGATCCATTTCATAACAGATACTTTCCAGACCACGAAAAATCTTGTGGGTCCGCGTATCTTCGGAGTCATCGCAGATTACAGTATCTTTCAGTAAATGATTATCTTTCCATATTTTTCCCCATAAACGGAACATATCGGTAATACCTCCCTGTCAGAACTGCCACAGGCGGCAGAAATTTCATTGTCTAAGTGATTCCCAGTATAGCGGATTTTGGTAGGAAAGTAAAGAAAGTAAAAAAATGCTACTGCTTGTAGTAACTAAAATGTTACTGTTCACTCCGTTCTCAGTAACATAGCCAAAATTCATTCCAGATTGCCTGCGGCAATGGAATTTTGGCTTGTATGTCTCGGGATTTTGGCATATTCATGCCAAAACACCTCGCGGAATAGTGGTGTGTGAGCAGTAACACTAAAATACTTATAGTCTTAGGCTTGATTATTCCGGTGGAATATTCTATAATAAAACCTAAATTTCCATAAATTAGCGTGTCAAAGTGCCGGTTCAGGAGAAAATCAGTTTTCATCTGGAAATTTGAAGACTGGTGTGGATAAGGTGAGTTCCATAACTGCATTTGTGATATGCAAAAAAACAGAATGGAGGAGACATTATGAAATTATACGATACCGGTGTGTATTTGCTGAATGGTCAGAAGATTGTTCCGGAGAATCAGGCAGATTTTCCTGTTTCCAAAGAGGAAGCTGCAAAGAGTACAATTGCCTATTCAATTCTGAAAGCACACAATACTTCCGGAAATATGGAGAAACTCCAGATTAAATTTGATAAACTGACTTCTCATGATATCACTTTTGTCGGAATTATCCAGACTGCACGTGCTTCAGGCCTTGAGAAATTTCCGGTGCCATATGTACTGACAAACTGCCATAATTCACTCTGTGCAGTAGGCGGAACTATTAATGAAGATGATCATATGTTTGGACTTACCTGTGCCAAGAAATATGGCGGCGTATATGTACCGCCCCATCAGGCGGTTATCCATCAGTTTGCAAGAGAAATGCTTGCAGCAGGCGGTAAAATGATCCTCGGTTCAGACAGCCATACACGATATGGCGCACTGGGAACCATGGCAATGGGTGAGGGCGGACCGGAGCTTGTAAAGCAGCTTCTTTCCCAGACTTATGATATCAATATGCCAGGCGTCGTTGCCATTTATCTTACCGGTTCTCCTCGTCCGGGCGTAGGTCCTCAGGACGTTGCGCTTGCGATTATCGGCAAGGTTTTTGCAAACGGATATGTGAAGAATAAAGTTATGGAATTTGTAGGACCTGGTGTTGCAAATTTAAGTGCTGATTTCCGAATTGGCGTAGATGTAATGACAACAGAGACCACCTGTCTTTCCTCTATCTGGCAGACAGATGAGAAGATTCAGGAATTCTATGAGATCCATGGCAGAAGTGAAGATTACAAAGAACTGAAACCAGGTGAAACAGCATACTATGATGGCTGTGTAGAGATTGATCTGAGTGAGATCAGACCAATGATCGCTATGCCATTCCATCCAAGCAATACATATACAATTGATGAACTGAAAGCAAATCTGGATGATATTCTGGCAGATGTTGAGAAGAAAGCACAGATCAGCCTTGATGGAAAAGTTCCATATACATTAAGAGACAAAGTAATTGATGGTAAACTCTATGTAGAACAGGGAATCATTGCAGGATGTGCAGGTGGTGGATTTGAAAATATCTGTGCGGCAGCTGATATCCTTAAAGGCAAGAGCATTGGTGCAGATGCCTTCACATTGAGTGTATATCCGGCAAGTACTCCAATTTATATGGAACTGGCTAAGAATGGCGTTCTGGCAGGACTTCTTGAAACGGGAGCTGTTGTGAAGACTGCTTTTTGCGGACCTTGCTTTGGTGCAGGGGACACTCCTGCAAATAATGCATTCAGTATCCGTCATACGACCAGAAACTTCCCGAATCGTGAAGGTTCCAAAATTCAGAATGGCCAGATTTCTTCTGTTGCACTTATGGATGCACGTTCTATTGCGGCAACAGCAGCAAACAAAGGTTTCCTGACTTCAGCAGAGGATTATACAGGTGGTTATACAGGACAGAAATATTTCTTTGACAAGACAATTTATGACAATCGTGTATTTGACAGCAAGGGTATAGCTGATCCGAGCGTGGAGATTCAGTTTGGACCGAACATTAAGGACTGGCCGGAGATGGCAGCTCTTCCGGAGAATCTGATCGTGAAGGTTGTTTCGGAGATCCATGATCCGGTTACTACAACAGACGAGCTGATCCCGTCCGGTGAGACATCTTCTTATCGTTCCAATCCACTTGGACTGGCTGAGTTTACACTTTCCAGAAAAGATCCTGCTTATGTAGGACGTGCGAAAGAAGTTCAGAAAGCTCAGAAGGCTATTCAGGAGGGAAAATGTCCGGTTGAAGCATTACCGGAGATGAAACCTGTAATGGATGTGATCAAAAAGGATTATCCGAATGTAGGCAAGGAAAATCTTGGAGTAGGAAGTACGATCTTTGCAGTGAAACCAGGTGATGGTTCTGCGCGTGAGCAGGCTGCTTCCTGTCAGAAAGTGCTTGGCGGATGGGCAAATATCGCCAATGAGTATGCGACAAAGAGATATCGTTCCAATCTGATCAACTGGGGTATGCTTCCATTCCTGATTAAAGAAGGGGAGCTTCCGTTTGCAAATGGAGATTATCTGTTCTTCCCACAGATTCGTAAGGCAGTGGAAGAGAAGGATGATGTGATCCGGGGATATGTTGTCAGTGATGAGGGACTGAAGGAGTTTGAAGTGGCTCTTGGGGAGCTTACGGATGATGAGCGTGAAATTATCCTTAAGGGATGCCTGATTAATTATAATCGAAAATAGGAAGTGATCAAGATGCAGCTATCCTCTCTTTATGTTGGGAGTGGCTGCATCTTTATTATAGCATTTCTGGATATAATAGATCCCTCCGGGCAGAACGTACTGCGGCGGAGAAAGATAAATAATCTGAAAATTATCAAATAAATAAAAATATTGTAAAATTAATGCAAATAAAATAAAGATAAACAGAAAATATTAAAATAAAATGCAAAAATGTATTGACAAATAATAACAAGAGTGTTATTATAACACCATCAAAAGAAACAAGGAAACGAATTAAACAATCAAAGAAATTCATTCAATTCATAGCATATATAAATGTTCCAATGAAAAGGATGAAAATAAAAGAAAGGTTCGGGTGATTCCATTGGGAAAGAATTTATAACTTCATCAATATAAGAGTGACGGGTATCGCATTTCCTGCAAGAAAGACCTGATACGGAGATTATAAAAAAGTATTTTCCTTATATAATATAAGAGCATACGCACAGTCTGATTAATAAGGAAGGAATGTATCAAAGGTATTATAGAAGCGATAACTTATATTGAATATCTGTTGCAGACCTGATACAGGGATTTTGGTAAATGTGTAAAGAAATATTTACCGGAAGAGCATAACCCTTATCTCAGTAGTTAGCCTGAAAGCAGAGGTTCAGGTAACAGATAAACTGAAGGTAAGAACGATGTTTTGAGAGGCATATAGAAGTTTAAGTATATGGTTTGAAATCCTGCATCAGAAGAATATCCGGTATATAAAATTACAGGATATTGAGAGAAATATTAAGGTACTTTTTCAGTGATACTTTACATAATTCAGAACATCTGCCATTAATGTTCGATAAATATGAAAAGCACATAAGGAAATTAAACAGTTGTGAATTTAAGAAGTTAGGTTTATGATTGCTTAGCACGAAAAATAATGAAAAAGTGTATCCGATATTTCATAAATGAAAACAAATTATAATACGTGAAATTATAATTTAAAATCTATAAAACTTTCTAAGTAAGTTCCGATGAACTGAATAACTGATATCATAAAAGCATAAAAGCAGGAATGAATCAGATTATAAACAGTACATATGGATTATGAGCAGGAAACAGAATAGGAATTTTAAATAAACATAGAAAAATTTAATAGTGAACTTATAAAGTAGTTTGTAAATAACATATTATTTTATTATAGAAAGAATACTAAGAGGAAAATAAATTGAATAACGAAGAACATTGAAGCGGTCATCATTTTTGAAATCAGGAAAAGTAAAAAGTGATGACCGTTTTCAAATTGTATTCATATATATTCGTTATATATTCGTTTATTGCGTGAAATGGAATTTTAGGATATACTCTCCATGAAAAGGAGAGTTTTTTTATGTGGATAAAAGATATCAGAGATTATATTTTATATGAAGATAAAGATATTCTGGTCTGTCACAAACCGGCAGGGCTTGCAGTTCAGAATGCGCGGGTTGGCAGTATGGATATGGAGAGCCTCTTGAAGAATTATATTGCTCAGAAGGTGCCGGGTAAGATGCCGTATCTGGGTATTATCCATCGCCTGGATCAGCCGGTGGAGGGGGTTCTTGTATTTGCCCTGAATCCGAAGGCAGCAGCAGATCTCAGCAGACAGATGACAGCGGGAAAAATAAAGAAGACTTATCTTGCAGTTACAGAAGGAACAGTGAAAGTGAAGAGTGCAAAACTGGTGGACTGGCTGAAGAAGGATGGCAGGACCAACAGCTCTGCAGTGGTTGAGGGAGGGACTTCCGGAGCAAAAAAGGCGATCTTGTCTTATGAAGTTCTGGAAACCTGGAAAAATAAGGAAGATGCACAGGATTGTGGCGAAAGAAATCTGATTCGGATTGATCTGGATACAGGCAGGCATCATCAGATTCGTGTGCAGATGGCGCATGCCGGAATGCCTTTGGTTGGTGACAGAAAGTATAATCCCGGTCAGAATAGTCAGGAACCGCTGGCTCTCTGTTCTGCAAAACTGGGATTTCAGCATCCGGTGACAAAGAAACAGTTGGAGTTTCAGGTGCAGCCTGCAGGTATGGCATTCAAAAGACATTGACATAGCGCAATTTTTGATGTATAAAAGTGAAAAATGTGTAAAATCTCTGGACGAATTTCGTAAAGTGTGTATAATGTAGAAAGTAATATGCAGTTATAAGGTTTATAGCAATTCTCGTAAATAATGCATTTAAGAGGATCGCTACAGGTAATTGTTCGATGTTAATTATTCTGTGAGAGTACTGAGCAGATATCGATTTTTTAGTTGACAGAAATTATACATTATTTTATAAAATTGCTGTAATGTGCAGTATAGTACTGAAAGGAAGAGGAAATTAAAATGAAAAGAGCGGCGGCAGCAGCGATAAGTTTAATGACAGGACTGGCAATGCTGACAGGATGCAGCAGAGCGGAGGTGGAAGAGACAATCCAGCCGTTGGTGGCAGACGCTATCGAAGAATCCGATTCAGAGGCAGAAGCAGTGAAGGAAGAGGATGAGAGTCCGCTGATTCCGGAGATTGATACAGATATAAAAATCCATGCCGGTTCAAGGATCGCAGTGGTAAGCAAATGTGTCAAGGGCGAATACTGGAAGATGGTTAAGAAAGGCATGGAAGATGCGGTAAAGGAAATTAATAAAGCATATGGTTATAAAAAAGATGACCAGATTACCATGACTTTTGAAGGCCCTGATAATGAAGAGGACGTAGAGACTCAGATTAATACAATAGATGCTGTTATTGCAGAGAATCCGGATGTTCTTTGTATTTCGGCAAGTGACATGGATTCCTGTGAGGCACAGCTTGAAGCTGCAAAGGAAAATGGAATTCCGGTTATAGCATTTGATTCTAATGTAGCCGAGAAGAAACTGGTGAAGGCATATCGGGGAACCGATAATGTGCAGGTAGGAAAGATGGCTGCTTATCAGCTTGGCAGTGCACTCGGAAAGATGGGAAAGGTTGCGGTTTTTTCCGCACAGCAGAAGACAAAGAGTGTTCAGGATCGTGTAGAAGGATTTATGAATAATATCGGGAAGTACGGAGATATTGAAGTTGTGGAAACTATTTATTCTGATCAGGTAGATGATATGGAGGCTTCCATGAAGGAAGTTCTGGAAAAATATCCCACACTGGATGGTGTATTCTGCACCAATGCAGATATTACAGAGATGTATCTGAATCTGGAGAAGAGTGATGAGCATGATGCACCGGCTCTGGTAGGGGTTGATGCAACTACTAAGCAGCAGGAAGCAATCCGTAATGGAGAAGAGATTGGCTGTGTTTCCCAGCAGCCTTATGCTATGGGATACCAGACGATCTGGGCAGCAGTTGAAACAACGGCACCGAAGAAATCTGTTGTGATCGATAAAAATGTACTGAGTAATCCGGCATGGATTGATGCAGACTGCCTGGATGATCCGGACTACAGTGGGTATTTATATACAGAATAAGGATTAAAGATAAACGCTCTGGGAGGATGTACAGGGTCTCAAATGCATTAATTAAGAGGATTTTCTATAAGAGGAATGTGTCTGCTGGGACAGACCGGTAATACAGAACTTATATATAAAGCAGAATTATATACGAAAGAAGAAGCATGAAAACAGTGATGAGTTGTTTTCGTGCTTTTTTTGTGTTATAGAATATTACTCCGTAATGTTCTATGACACAAAAAAGCTCTCCGGGCAGGCTCCTTATTTATATCTCTTCTTTGAAATAAAAATATAAACCAATCAGAAGCTTTGACTGTATAAAAAGATTTATATTGATGATATAATCACATACACGATATAAAAATAACAAAAAAATATTGGATGGATAAAAAATATTTGATAAAATTATTTAATGAGATTGTAATTTTAAAGGATATATGGTAAAATTTGACTATAAATTCTTGAAAATATATACAAAAATTAAGCAAAAAGGAGAAGAGGATGAAACAATGGTCAGAGATCATCAGAAATGTCACCATGTTGTCGCAGCTTGGACTGTCTCTCATAACCCCTGTCCTGATATGTCTGGCAGTATGCTGGCTGATTGTTTCTAAGACCGGAGCTGGCGGATGGGTATATATCCCCGGTTTTTTCTTTGGTCTTGGAGGTTCCGGGACAGTGGCATATAAATTTTATCTTTCTATTAACAGACAGCAGAAGAAAGAGAACAAAAAGAAGAAAAATAAAGTATCGTTTAACAGACACCTGTAATGATACAGAAACGAAAGGGAGATTTATATGAGTATTATGGATAATGTTCAGCCTGCCGTAAAGAAGGAAACCGGGAAAGTAGCCGCCATCACCGGAATCGGGCTGATTTTGATGTGGATCGTGTTTGGAGTGCTGCATGCATTCATGCCACAGAAGGTACCGTTTGATTATACGGTGTTTCTTGGAGGGGCAGTGGGAGGATGTGTGGCAGTCCTTAATTTCTTTTTTATGGGACTTGCAGTGCAGAAAGCAGCTGCAGCAACAGATGAGGACACAGCGAGAATGAGGATCAAAGCAAGTTACTCCCAGAGAATGCTGATCCAGATGTTGTGGGTGATCCTGGCAATCGTGGCACCCTGTTTTCATTTTGTGGCAGGAATCGTTCCTCTTTTATTTCCCGGAACAGGAATTAAAATTGCAGGAATTTTTCATACTAACAAATAGGTATTTCTATATCAAACCGGAACAGTACCGGGAGAGACAGGAGGTGAATAAAGAGTATGGAATTGGATATCAGCGGGGCAAGGATATTCTTTACATTACCCATTGATGTGCCTGTTCTCGGACCATTAAGGATCAGTGAGACAATGGTGGTAAGCTGGATTGTTATGATACTCATAACAGGTTTGTGTATCTGGCTGACACATGATCTGAAAGAAGAGAACATTTCCAAACGTCAGGCTGTGGCAGAGCTCATTGTAGAGAAGGCCAACAGCTTTGTAATCGGAAATATGGGTGAGAAATTCAGATACCTGATACCATTCGTTGCAGCACTTTTTGCAACCAGCGTGGTTTCCAACCTGATCAGTCTGATCGGACTTCGAAGCCCTACAGCAGACCTTTCTACTGAGGCTGCATGGGCAGTTGTGGTTTTCATTATGATCACAGCACAGAAGATAAAGACCAGCGGATTTGGCGGTTATCTGAAAGGATTTACAACCCCGATCGCAGTTATGACACCGTTTAATATTCTTTCCGAGCTGGCTACACCTGTCAGTATGGCGTGTCGTCATTTCGGAAATATCCTTTCCGGTGTGGTAATCAATGGCCTGATCTATGGGGCACTGGCAGTCGCAAGTTCCGCACTTCTGGGCCTGATCCCGGGTGTACTGGGAGATGTACTGTCAAAGATACCGATTCTTGATGTCGGTGTACCTGCGATAACATCGGTCTATTTTGACTGGTTTTCGGGAGTTATGCAGGCGTTTATCTTCTGTATGTTGACCGTAATGTACATTGCAAATGCAGCAGAAGAGTAGCAGAAACATGATTTGCCGGAGCAAAACGGCAGCGGTGGTAACCGCAAAGAATGCTGAAATACAGCAGAAAAATTAATACCGCAGCAAAGGGGAAAAAGCTGCCGATTATTATTTAACAGGAGGGTTTTAATATGGATTTTCAGTTATTGGCAAAAGGTATCGCATTAGCAGGATGTGCAATTGGAGCAGGATGTGCGCTGATCGCAGGTATCGGACCTGGTATTGGTGAAGGTAACGCAGTAGCAAAGGCGCTGGAGGCAATCGGACGTCAGCCTGAGTGCAAGGGTGATGTTACTTCTACCATGCTTCTTGGATGTGCCATCGCAGAGACAACAGGTATCTACGGTTTCGTAACCGGTCTGTTACTTATCTTCGTTGCACCTGGTATGTTCATGAACTTCCTGAGCTGATAAAAACAGCTGAGATGTCGAATATCACAGACTAAGCGGCATCTGATATGGAACCTGTGGATAATTCCGGCAACAGCCGGAGAATGATCCGCATAAATACAGACAGGAGGTTACAAACATGCAGGTACAGGAATTAGTTGGAATTGTGCCGTGGAATTTTATAGCGACGATTTGCAACCTTTTTATTCAGGTATATCTGATCAAACGTTTCCTCTTCAAGCCCATCAATGAGATGCTGGAAAAGCGCAAAGCGAAAGCGGATGCCCAGATCCAGGATGCAGTGAAGGCAAAGGAAGAAGCTCAGGCAATGAAGGCAGAATATGAAAAGAATATGCAGGAAGCCAAGAATAGGGCAAATGACATTGTGATGACAGCTCAGAAAACAGCCGCTATCCAGAGTGAAGAGATGCTTAAGGAGGCTTCCAGTCAGGTAACTGCCATGAAAGAGAAGGCAGAGAAAGACATTGCCCAGGAGAAACGTAAGGCAGTCAACGAGATCAAGGGAGAAATCGGCGGTATGGCTGTTGAGATTGCCGGAAAAGTGATCGAGCGCGAAATTAGTGAAGAGGATCATGCAAAACTGATTGATGAGTTTATTGAGAATGTAGGTGAGGCATCATGACAAAAACTGCCAGAGTTTACGGCGGAAGTCTGTATGACCTTGCCGCTGAAGAAAAGCTCGATGGACAGATCATGGAGCAGATGATCGCAGTTAGACAGATTTTCAGGGAAAATCCGGGATATTTGAAATTGCTGGGAGAACCGGCGATTCCTGAAAACGAGAGACTTAAGATGATTGAAGAGGCTTTCGGAGGGCAGGCAGAGAGATATCTGGTGAATTTCCTGAAATTATTGTGTGAACGCAAGATTCTGAGAGAGTTTGCCGGATGCTGCGAAGAGTTTATCAGACGCTACAACAGTGCACATGGAATTGCAGAAGCCGTGGTTACCAGTGCAGTGAAGCTCAGTGATACTCAGATGGAAGCTCTGAAAGCGAAGCTTGAGAAGCTAAGTGGAAAGAAAGTGTATCTGGTTCAGAAAACAGATGCATCCGTTCTTGGCGGACTTCGCGTGGAACTGGAGGGCGTACAGCTTGACGGTACAGTACAGAGCCGTATTTCCGGTATTTCGAAGAAACTGAATGAATTGGTAGTATAAAAATTTAAGAGATTAAAGGATGGAATGGAAACATGCAATTAAAACCTGAGGAAATATCCAAGGTCATCCGAAGCCAGATAAAATATTACGAAAATGCCATTCAACAGAACGAGACAGGTACGATCCTTATGGTTGGTGACGGTATTGCCAGAGCCAGCGGACTGGTAAACTGTATGTCAGGAGAACTTCTGGAATTTGAGGACGGAAGCTTTGGTATGGCACAGAACCTGGAGGAGAACAGTGTCTCCATCGTAATCTTTGGTTCAGATGAGAACATTGGTGAGGGTCAGACCGTAAAGCGTACAGGCAAGGTCGTGTCTGTACCTGTAGGCGACGCCATGGTTGGACGTGTTGTAAATGCACTGGGACAGCCAATTGACGGAGCAGGCCCGATTGATACAAAAGAATTCCGGCCAATCGAGAGCAAGGCACCAGGCATCTGTGAGAGAAGATCTGTATATCAGCCTCTTCAGACCGGTATCAAAGCCATCGACTCTATGATCCCTATCGGACGTGGACAGCGAGAACTGATCATTGGTGACCGTCAGACCGGTAAAACTACAATTGCTACAGATACCATTATTAACCAGAAGGGAAAAGATGTGATCTGTATCTATGTAGCCATTGGACAGAAGCGTTCCACAGTAGCTACATTAGTAGAGAACCTGACCAGAAACGGCGCAATGGATTATACTATCGTTGTGGCAGCTACAGCATCTGAGTCAAGCCCGCTGCAGTATATCGCACCGTATTCCGGATGCGCAATGGGTGAATACTTTATGAATAAGGGAAAAGATGTGCTGATCATCTATGATGATTTAAGTAAGCATGCAGTTGCATATCGTGCACTTTCCCTGCTGATCCGTCGTCCGCCTGGACGTGAGGCATATCCGGGTGATGTTTTCTATCTGCATTCCAGACTTCTGGAACGTGCAGCGAAGCTGGACGATGAACATGGCGGCGGTTCCATGACAGCACTGCCGATTATTGAAACACAGGCAGGTGACGTATCTGCCTATATTCCTACTAACGTTATTTCTATTACAGATGGACAGATTTTCCTGGAGACAGAGTTATTCCATTCAGGAATCATGCCTGCTGTAAACCCGGGTATCTCCGTATCACGAGTTGGTGGTGATGCGCAGATCAAGGCAATGAAGAAGGTAGCAGGAACACTGAAACTGATTTATTCCCAGTACCGTGAGCTGCAGAGCTTCGCACAGTTTGGTTCTGATCTGGATGCTGATACAAAGGCACGTCTGGAACAGGGAGCACGTATTGTGGAAGTCCTGAAACAGAACCAGAATGCACCGGTTCCTGTAGAGAAACAGGTTGCGATCCTTTATGCGGTTACAAAGGGTGTTCTGGAATCAGTAAAAGTGGAAGACGTAAATGTATATGAATCAGGATTATATACCTATCTGGATACAGATGCAGCAGGCGTAGAGGTTATGCAGGAGATCCGCTCAACAGGTAAGCTGGAGCAGGAAACAGAGCAGAAGCTTCGCAGCGTACTGGATGCGTATACAGAGAACTTCCTGAATACAAGACCTGAGAAATAAAGTGATTAGGAGGGTATCGTATGGCTTCGAATATGAAAGCGGTAAAGCTGCGTATCAAGAGTGTACAGAGTACCATGCAGATTACCAAGGCCATGGAGCTTGTAGCATCCTCCAAACTGCGTAAGGCAAAGGAACGTGCAGAAGTATGTCGTCCGTACTTTACAGAACTTCATGAGACATTGAAGGATATTGCGAGAGAGAATACAGATTTCTCATCCGTTTATGCGAAAGAGTCTTCCAACAATAAAACCTGCTATGTAGTGATCGCAGGTGACAGAGGACTTGCAGGTGGTTATAACACCAATCTTTTTAAATGTCTGGAGGCGTCTGCTGAGGGTAAGGACTACATGGTTCTGCCGGTTGGAAAGAAAGCAGTGGAATATTTCCGTCAGAGAGGGATAGAAGCTCTGACAGAACAGTTTGCAGAGGCAGGAAGTATTTCTGTAGCGGATTGTTTTGAGATGGCAAATATGCTCTGTACAGAATTTCGCAAAGGAACCTTTGGCCATATTGAATTATGTTATACTGTCTTTAATTCCATGCTTTCTCAGCAGCCGGAGGTATTTTCCATGCTTCCTATGACTGATATCAGAGAGGAAAGCGGAGGTAAGATAGAGACGAAGAATCTGATCCTCTATGAACCGGACGGAGAGACAGTATTTGATGCCATTGTTCCGGAATATCTGGCAGGTCTGGTTTATGGCGGTATCTGCGAAAGTACTGCAAGTGAACTGGCGGCCAGACGTATGGCTATGGATGCAGCCACAAGTAATGCGGAAGAGATGATCGATCAGCTCAATCTGTATTACAACAGGGCACGTCAGGCCAGCATCACGCAGGAGATCACGGAGATTGTTGCAGGTGCGGAAGGTCTTTAGAAATAGGAGATTATAAACATGAGTGAAAAACACATTGGCGAGGTAGTGCAGGTTATCGGTCCGGTACTGGATATCCGCTTTGCGCACGATGAACTGCCGCCTCTTCTCAATGCCATAGAGATTGATAATGATGGCGCAAAGCTGGTTGCCGAGGTTGCACAGCAGGTTGGTGATGATGTGGTAAGATGTATTGCCATGAATTCTACTGACGGTCTGGTGCGCGGTGCCAAAGCTCTGGATACAGGCGGTCCAATTTCCGTTCCTGTAGGTGAGGAATGCCTGGGACGAGTATTTAACCTTCTGGGTGACCCGGTAGACAATCTTCCGGCACCGAAGGCAAAGGAACGCTGGTCTATCCATCGTCAGGCTCCTTCTTATGAAGAACAGATGCCTGCAACAGAGATCCTGGAGACAGGAATCAAGGTCGTTGACCTGATCTGTCCTTATGCAAAGGGTGGTAAGATCGGTCTTTTCGGTGGTGCAGGTGTAGGAAAAACAGTTCTTATCATGGAGCTGATCCACAATGTAGCAACTGCACACGGCGGACTTTCCGTATTTACAGGTGTAGGAGAGCGTACACGTGAGGGAAATGACCTTTACAATGAAATGAAAGAAAGTGGAGTTATCGACAAGACTGCTCTGGTTTACGGTCAGATGAACGAGCCGCCTGGAGCACGTATGAGAGTTGGACTTTCCGGACTTACCATGGCGGAATACTTCCGTGATGAGAAGAACCAGGATGTGCTCCTCTTTATTGACAATATTTTCCGTTTTACACAGGCAGGTTCCGAGGTGTCTGCTCTTCTGGGACGTATGCCTTCAGCTGTAGGTTATCAGCCTACACTGGCAACTGAAATGGGTAACCTGCAGGAACGAATTACTTCCACAAGAAAGGGCTCCATCACATCTGTACAGGCTGTATATGTGCCTGCCGATGACCTGACTGACCCGGCTCCTGCAACTACATTCTCACATCTGGATGCAACAACTGTACTTTCCCGTGAGATTTCCAGCCAGGGTATTTATCCGGCTGTTGATCCTCTGGATTCCACAAGCCGTATCCTTTCTCCTGAAATCGTAGGAACAGAGCATTATGAGATTGCCAGATCAGTACAGAGAGTTCTTCAGCGTTACAAAGAGCTTCAGGACATTATTGCCATCATGGGTATGGATGAGTTGTCAGAGGAAGACAAACGTACTGTAAGCCGTGCCCGTAAGGTTCAGAGATTCCTGTCACAGAGCTTCTCTGTAGCAGAACAGTTTACAGGTATGCCTGGCAAATATGTTCCGCTGAAGGAGACGCTGAGAGGATTCAGGATGATCCTTAACGGTGAGTGTGATGACATTCCTGAGAGTTATTTCCTGTTTGTGGGAACCATCGATGAAGTGTTTGAAAAAGCGAAGAATCAGTAAAGGGGGAAATGTCCTATGAGTACTTTCCCGTTGAGAATCGGAACACCGGACGGATTACTCTTTGAAGGCAATGTGGAGCGTGTGATCTGCAGAACTGTCAGCGGTGATCTGGCCATTCTTGCCAGACACTGTAATTACTGTACTGCCCTGGGAATGGGCGAAGCCAGTGTGGTAATGGAAGACGGCAGCAGACGGACCGCAGCCTGTATTGGCGGAATGCTTTCTGTTATGAACGGAAAGTGCCGTGTCCTTGCAACTACCTGGGAGTGGAAAGAGGATATCGATGAGCAGCGTGCACAGGAAGCTAAGAAAAGAGCTGAGGAGATGATTGCCAAAGGTGGTCTGACGGATCATGATTATAAGATTGTGGAGGCTAAGCTGCAGAGGGCGTTGGTGCGTTTGAGTGTGAAGAGCTGAGAAAATAAGAGTTATTAAAAGACTGACAGGAAATCCGGGAGGGGAGACTGTCGGTCTTTTTTGTTTGTGATATGGTTTTTTGGGGGATATTTTTGGGGATATGGTGGGAAGAATCTGAGGGAGGGATTTGAAGGAGGGACGCATAGAAAAATAATTTATTTCATGTGCGGTTTCGGACATTAAGATATTCTAAGCTGCTCAAAATCTGCTAAAGGCATGAGAAAAATGCCACAAACTCGCTTCGCTCAGACAGTGTGTCATTTTTCTCATAACGCAGATTTTGACCAGCTAAGAATATCTAAATATCCTGCAAATGCACATGAAATAAATTATTTTTCTATGCTGGTGGTTGGCTCTTTTAAATACACTTTAAGCGAATCAGGTAAGTCCCCTGCGGGGAAACCAAAAGGGAAAAATGATGAATAAAGCCGAATGGCAGTGTATTAAAATTAGGTGGATGTAATTGAAGAAAAAATATGATATCATGTGAGTAACAAATCGGTATTTAACGAGGAGGTAATGATTATGAGTAGAAATATAAAAGGTGGTTTTTTAACATTAAGTGGTGTTGTTGGTATTGTAGGAATGATAATAGCGGCAATGCAAAATCCGGCAACTGCATGGGTAACGCCACCTGGAAGAATGATTGTAAGTATTTTAGAAAATGGATTATTGATTCCTACGGTTTTATTCCTTGTTCTTTTTATTTATGGATTGTATATTCTCCTAACGGAGAAAAACGATTGAGCAATACCGGTTTGTCGAATTAAGAAAACCGGTATTTGTGGAGGAGGAATTCTGTAATGAGATTTTTTGAAAATACCCGTAAGCCACAAGGCTTCGGCGGAAAATTGATGACGAAGATGATGAACAGCGGTCACGCCAAATTATCGCAATGGGGATTCTCAAATATCTCCGCGAAGTCTGATGCTGAAGTTCTGGACGTCGGCTGTGGCGGCGGAGCAAATATTGCGGTTTGGCTTGATAGATGTAGAAATGGCCACGTGACAGGAATGGATTATTCTGAGGTTAGTGTGGCAGAATCTCAAAAATTGAACGCCCTCGCCATTAAACAAGGGAAATGTAATGTAGTTCAAGGAGATGTATCTGCTATACCCTTTTCTGACGCGACTTTTGATTATGTTTCTGCCTTCGAAACAGTTTACTTTTGGCCAGGATTAGTAAAATGCTTTTCCGAGGTCAACCGTGTGCTGAAAAGCGAAGGCATATTCCTGATTTGTAACGAGAGTGACGGAACGAATGCCGCAGATGAAAAATGGACAAAGATGATCAATGGTATGAAGATTTACACATCTAAACAACTTGTTGCCGCTTTGAAAGAAGCGGGTTTTACAGAGATCAAAACGTATTCAAATGCAAAAAATCATTGGATAAGTATTGTTGCAACGAAATAGCCAAATTCTAGTTTGACGGAGTAATAGATATGAAAATCCGAGAAGTGAATGAGAATAAAAAGCAATTTATAGCATTATTGTTATTAGCTGATGAGCAGGAAAATATGATTGATCACTATCTTGAAAAAGGTACTATGTATGTACTTGAAGATGGTAATGTAAAAGCTGAATGTGTCGTTACTGATGAAGATAATGGAATACTTGAAATTAAAAATATTGCAGTTGATCCTCAGAATCAAGGACAGGGCTATGGGAAAGCATTGATTGACTTCCTTGTAAGTAAATATGCAGATGAATATTCTATTTTGCAGGTTGGAACAGGTGACAGCCCGTTGACCGTACCGTTTTATGAAAAATGCGGATTTGTCCGATCTCACAATATTCCGAATTTCTTTACGGACAATTATGACCACCCAATTTATGAGTGTGGTGTACAGTTAATAGATATGGTATATTTGCAAAGATGTTTATAACTTCTAATTTGGAAGGGGGGACTGCTATGCTGAGAAAGTTGAATTGTTTTTTAAACATAGTTATTGGTTCATTCATAGGAGTTTTAATTGGGTTCGGAATTTATAAGTTCTGGCACTTTAAAACCTATCCAAATTTATATGCCATGCAGTCTGCACCGTGGTACACAGAGTTGCTGTTGGATGGTGCCTTGGTGGCAGTTTTGGTGGTCGTATGTATTATCCTAAAGCTGATTATTTGGAGGAAGTTAAAGCCATAACTTCTTATATAAAAAATTGAGAAATCGTAAAATTTAAGAAAAAGAAATGCACAGTTCTTAGTTTATCGGGAGCTGTGCATTTTTGTAAATAAATACTTTTAATTAGCCGATTACGGCATCCTCTGCTGTAAAATGTTCCAGGGAATTTTCTTTTACCTGAATGCAGATATAAGTAATTCCGGAAATATCGGATGCAAAAAACTGACGCTTTGCAGCAGGTGCGATTTTTAGCCAGTCTCCAGTTGAAAGGCTGATTTCTTCTCCATCAATTATGGCTTTGCCGTTACCTGAAAGAATTCCATAGATTTCCTCATTTTCTTTATGGGAATG
>NZ_JADPGO010000039.1:0-25711 GCF_015668165.1 Blautia sp. 1001283B150304_161114_C9
GAGAGAAAGGTCAGATTGTGATACCGGCAAAAGCAAGAAAAATATTTGATATTCAGCCAGGTGATAATCTGATCATATTGGGCGATGAAAGTCAGGGGATTGCTATTATCAAAGAAAAAAGACTGGTGGAGATATTAAACGGAAAGGAATAAGACCACTCTACTTTACGCAGGGTGTTGCCACACAGATCTTGCAATACAATCTAATATTTATATTTGATGGTGGGAATACATGAACTGATACGAATAGATAGATTATGGCAACAGCAGGTTGCTTTTCAGACTGCAGATTTATCGATATGATAAAGATAACGGAGGTGACGACTATGGAAACAAAAAAGATAATTCTTAAACTTAGAACAGAAAGAGGAATGTCACAGGACGAGCTGGCAAATAAAGTTATGGTGACGAGACAGGCAGTATCACGTTGGGAAAATGGAGACACAGTCCCAAATACTGATACACTTAGGCTTTTATCAAAAGAATTTGATGTTTCAATTAATACGCTTTTGGGAGAACCAAGAAAGCTGATTTGTCAGTGCTGTGGAATGCCAATTGATGATGATTCCATCTTGGGACGTGATAAAGATGGTACATTAAACGAGGAATATTGTAAATGGTGCTATGCAGATGGAACGTACACATATAATGATATGGATGAACTGATTGATGTGTGTGTAAAGAATATGGTAAATGAAAACTTTACCGAAGAACAGGCACAATCTTATTTGAAAGAAATGCTTCCTAAATTGGATTACTGGAAAAGGTATGATGAACTTAGGATAATAAGCGGGAATCCTCGGCAATTCAATTAAAAAGACCTGGGACACAGGACAAACCAGAAGTTCCACAGCCTGCCGTATAACAGGATCTACATCATGCTGGAATATAAGCTGAAAAGATATGGGATCCGTTTTGTAAAACAGGAAGAAAGTTATACCAGCCAGTGCAGTCCGCTGTCACCGGAAGTAGGGAAAAGATATGCGGAACCGTCCAACTGGAAAGAGAGAGGATTATATAGGGATGGAAACAGAGTCTATAATGCAGATGCGGTAGGCGCATATAATATCCTGAGAAAATATCACTCCGTATCCGGAATAAAAAGAGAACTGTCCGTAACCGGACTGAAAACACCGGAAATAATAAAAGTAGCTGTATAGCTCTAAAGAGCAAACAGTAGTGGTGCCATGGATGCACCCTGAAAAAAGGCGGTATCCCGCCTTAATTCAGATGCTCTGGTAACTCAGTTACCGAGTAATTCACGTTGCTCATTTGCAATTCCTCCTTTCCTTATTTACAAGTTGATTATAAGATAGGTGTAAAAGGATTGCTTGCCAAATCGAAAGAAGATATAGACAAATGTTGCAAAGGAGAGTATTTCATGCAGTTAAAATATGTTGACACAAAAGAGGAGATCATAGCAATAAATAGGAAGTCAAAACATATTGAACCACATCTTCATAATGCACTGGAGATCGTTTGTGTAACAAGTGGAGCATTAGAACTTGGTGTCGGACAGGAACTATACCATATGGAAAAAGGAGATAAGTCAGAGAACATTTAACCGAGTATTTAAAGAAAGATATAAAATATCACCGAGTGACTACCGGAGTACATGTCTGAAAGATATGTTGTCATAACATATAGATTAATAAATTCAATAAAAATCTGATTATCAATCTGAAATAAGTATCTCTGGGTGTTATTTATAATATGGGGTAGTGGTTAATTATTATGTCATGTATGAATGGGGAAGAAACAAACGGAGAACTGCTTCAGAAAAAGAAGTAGACAAACTGTAAATAAAGAAGTTAAGAGAGGCTGTTACTTTAGAAACTATTTAAAGAAGTAACAGAAGTCGGGGAAGCGTTAGAAAAGATACAAGAAACATAAATCAATATTGTTCGTTCTATTTTCAGTAACACATTTCGCAATGCGAAAAATAGGTTGCTGAACAGTCGTTGCCTATATTATAATGAAGCTATAGCACCCTGTTAAATAATACATTTGAGAAAGTTCAACTTTCACGCTCTGTTAAGCCGGATCAATATACATTATTTACGAGGAGTGCTACAGGTACAATAAAAAACGGACAAGAGGCAGACTGATATGGAAAATAAACTGGAACATTTAAAAGAATATCTGAAGGGACTTGGCAGTGTAGCAGTTGCTTTTTCAAGTGGAGTGGATTCTACATTCTTATTAAAAGTAGCTCATGATGTGCTGGGTGATAAGGCGATTGCGATTACAGCTCAATCCTGTTCTTTCCCGAAAAGAGAGCTGAATGAAGCGAAGGCATTCTGCGAGAAAGAGGGGATCAGGCACGTGATCTGCCAGTCTGAGGAACTGGAGATTGAGGGATTTTCAAAGAATCCTCCGAACAGATGTTATTTATGTAAAAAAGAACTGTTTGAGAAGATTGGCGATATTGCGAAAAAAAATGGGATTGAATATATTGCAGAGGGATCAAATATGGATGATAACGGCGATTACAGACCAGGTCTGATTGCCGTAAAAGAGCTGGGAGTTAAGAGTCCGCTACGTGAGGCGAAACTGACAAAGGCAGAGATTAGAGAATATTCCAAAGAAATGGGGCTTCCGACCTGGGATAAACAGTCATTTGCCTGTCTGTCCTCCAGGTTTGTGTACGGTGAGACTATCAGTGAGGAAAAGCTTGGAATGGTTGAGAAAGCAGAGCAGCTTTTGCTTGACTATGGATTCCATCAGGTACGTGTCCGTATTCACGGTTTACTTGCAAGAATTGAGATCATGCCGGAGGAATTTCCGAAACTTCTGGAAAAAAATGTCCGAGAGGATATTGCAAAGAAATTTAAGGAGTATGGATTTACTTATGTGACCATGGATATTCTGGGATATCGTATGGGAAGTATGAACGAAACACTTGGCGAAAATGATAAAACGACTGCAGATAGCAGCCTTAAGGGTAAAAACGAATGACAGTAAAAGAGAGAATAGCAGCACTTCGTGCACGCATGAAAGAGACAGGAATTGATGCATATCTGATTCCTACAGATGATTTTCATGGTTCAGAATATGTAGGTGAATATTTCAAATGCAGAAAATATATCACAGGATTTACCGGTTCTGCAGGCACTGCGGTGATCATGCAGGATATGGCAGGATTATGGACGGATGGACGTTATTTTATCCAGGCTGCAGATCAGCTGGAGGGAACAGGAATTACTTTATTTAAAATGGGTGAACCGGAAGTTCCCACAGTTCATGAATTTCTGAAAAAAAATCTGACACAGGGAAGGTGTCTGGGATTTGACGGACGTACTGTCAGTGCAAAAGAGGCAACAGAATTGGAGAAAATGCTGGATGAAAACGGTGTGTCTCTCAGTGTTGATCACGATCTGGCAGGCGATATATGGGAAAACCGTCCGGTACTTTCCTGTGAACCGGTTACAGAGCTGGATATAAAATGGGCAGGAGAATCCAGAGCTGATAAATGCGCAAGAATCCGCAAAGCAATGGAGAAGAAGGGTGCAGAATTATTTGTACTGACTTCTCTGGATGATATTGCCTGGCTGTTAAATATACGTGGGGGAGATATCCACTGTTGTCCGGTGGTTCTTTCTTATCTTGTAATGACAAAAACAGAGATCAGACTTTTTGCAAATGAGAAAGCCTTTCAGACAGACGTACTGGAAGCGCTGGAAAAAGATGGTGTGACCCTTTTTCCCTATGACAGTATCTATGAGTATGTGAAAACATTTAAAAAGGACAAAAAAGTTCTTCTCTGCAAAAAGAAAGTCAACAGTCGTCTGGTTAGCAATATTCCGGCAGACACCCGGATTCTGGATGAAGAAAATCTTACACTTCTTCCCAAGGCAACGAAGAATCCTGTTGAGGTGGAAAATGAACGCATTGCGCATATCAGAGACGGAGTTGCAGTTACAAGGTTCATATACTGGTTAAAGAAGAATGTTGGAAGGATTCCAATCACAGAATTAAGTGCAGCAGAAAAGCTGTATGAATTCCGTTCGGAACAGGAGGATTTCATAGATAACAGTTTTGATCCGATTATTGCCTATGGAAAGCATGCTGCTATTGTGCATTATTTTGCAACACCCGAAACGGATATTCCTCTGGAACCATCCGGCTTTCTTCTGGCAGATACAGGAGGACATTATAAAGAGGGAACTACTGATATTACCCGTACTGTTGTCATGGGACCGACTACTGAGGAAGAGAAAAAGTACTTCACAGCAGTTTTGCGGGGAACTCTGAATCTGGGAGCTGCCAGATTTCTTCATGGCTGTACCGGTGTAAACCTGGATATTCTGGCGAGACAGCCGTTGTGGGAAATGGGAGAGGATTTTAAACATGGAACCGGTCATGGAGTAGGATATCTTCTGAATGTCCATGAAGGACCCAATAGCTTCCGATGGAAAATTGTTCCGGGTGGAAATGCAGTGCTGGAGGAGGGAATGATCACCTCTGATGAGCCGGGATATTACAGAGAGGATGGATTTGGAATCCGTCATGAAAATCTGATGGTCTGTAAAAAAGCTGAA
Organism: Blautia sp. 1001283B150304_161114_C9; assembly: GCF_015668165.1. NCBI lineage: Bacteria > Bacillati > Bacillota > Clostridia > Lachnospirales > Lachnospiraceae > Blautia > Blautia sp. 1001283B150304_161114_C9. The sequence goes on from NZ_JADPGO010000039.1 coordinate 4,541, forward strand.
AAAACAGAGTATGGTCAGTTTATGTGCTTTGAATTTCTGACCATGGTACCTTTTGATCTGGATGGAGTGGTGCCGGAATTGATGAGTGTCCGGGAACGTAACCTTCTCAATGATTACCATGCACAGGTATATGAGAAGATTTCTCCATATCTGGATGAAGAAGAGAGAGAATGGCTGAAAGATGCCACAAGAGCAATCTGATAAAAATTAGGTAAAAATATTTGATAAAATCAAAAAGAGGAACGGCTGTGATGGACAGTAGTTCCTCTTTTTTGGGGTTATTCAGAGACTTTAGCAAACTGGCTGTTATACAGAGTGTGATAAAAGCCGCCTTTTGCGATCAGTTCATCATGAGTACCCTGCTCAATAATGCTGCCGTCTTTCATAACAAGGATCAGGTCTGCGTTTCGGATCGTAGAAAGGCGATGGGCAACGATAAAGCTGGTTCTGCCTTCCATCATCCGTTCGAAAGCTTCCTGAATCTGCAATTCTGTTCGTGTATCAATACTGGAAGTGGCTTCATCCAGGATCAGCATCGGAGGCAGACAGAGCATAACTCTTGTGATACACAGCAGCTGTTTCTGCCCCTGGCTTAAGCTGTCTTCATTGAGCATGGTGTCCAGTCCTTTGGGAAGCCTCCGGATAAATTCCCAGCTGTGGGTAAGCTTGGCTGCTTCGATGATTTCAGTATCTGTAGCTTCCGGTTTTCCAATCGAGATATTGTCGCGGACAGTTCCGTTTTTGATCCATGTTTCCTGAAGCACCATACCATAGCTGCTTCTGAGAGAATGGCGGGTAATGTCTCTGATCGGTTTGCCGTCAACGGAAATAGATCCGGAATTTACATCATAGAATCTCATCAGAAGGTTGATAAAGGTTGACTTACCGCATCCGGTAGGTCCTACAATGGCAATGCGCATACCTGGTTTTACATGGAGATTAAAGTCCTCAATCAGTTTCTTTGATTCATCATAATGGAAGCACACATTCTTAATATCTACTTCACCCTTTACATCTTTCAGTGTCTCAGAAGCCTCTGCAACTTCCGGTTCCTCCTCCAGCAGATCGAAGATTCTGCCTGCACAGGCAAGAGCATTCTGAAGTTCTGTAACAACGGAACTGATATCATTGAATGGTTTCATATACTGGTTGGCATAGGAGAGAAGTACGGAAAGTCCTCCGACTGTCAGTCTGCCTCCAGGGATAATGAATGCACCCACCAGTGCAACACAGGCATAAATAATATTATTGACAAAACGGGTGGAAGGGTTTGTCAGGCTGCTGTAAAAAACAGCCTTCAGACTGCATTCCTGTAATTCTTCGTTAACCTTTGCAAAGCGTTCAGAAGATTTTTCCTCATATCCAAAAGCCTGAACAACCTTCTGGTTTCCAATCATCTCTTCGATGAGAGCAGTCTGACGTCCTCTGGCATCGCTTTGCTTCCGGAACATCTGGAAGGTATGGGAAGAAATAAATTTGGCCACCAAAAAGCTTACGGGGGTCAGGACAATGACCATCAATGTAATCCAGAAGTTTTTGGAGAACATGAAGATCAGTGTTCCGATGATCGTTACGATTCCGGAAAAAAGCTGGGTAAATCCAAGCAGCATACCATCGGATAGAATATCTGTATCTGCGATAATACGGCTGATGATATCTCCGGTACTGTGTCCGTCAAGGTAAGAGAGGGGAAGTACCTGAATGTGTCGGATGGCTTTGGCACGGATATCCTTTACTGTCTGGTAGGTCATGCGGTTATTGATCACATTCATAAGCCACGTGGCAGCAGAAGAGAGGATGACCATTACAAGGATACGTGACAGGTAATACCACATCATTTCGAAGTTTACCTGATGTTGGGCAATGACCTGATCAATGGCATTTCCGAATAGGATTGGGACATACAGCTGAAGGATAACGGAAACTGCTGCCAGTATGATACTGAGGATCAGCAGAAAACGGTATCTTCCGATGAAACGCAGTACTTTAAAAAAAGTTTCGCTGCTTTTGCTTTTAGCAGGATCTTTTATTGTTGATCTGCTCATACAGTCACCTCCATTATATTATCTGCAGATACAGAGGCGTATCTGGCTCTTTCTTCTGGAAACTGTGAGAAATAGATTTCCCGGTAAGTATCACAGGTACGCAGCAGTTCAGCATGAGTACCCTTACCTGCCAGAGTACCGTTATCAAGGACAAGGATCAGGTCTGCCTGCTGAATGCTGGAGGAACGCTGGGATACCAGAAATGTAGTTACTTTCCAGTCAAGTCTGTTGAGAGACTTACGCAGTGCTGCATCAGTGGCAAAGTCCAGGGCACTGGCACTGTCATCCAGAATCAGGATTTCAGGTTTTTTTACCAGGGCGCGGGCAATGGTAAGTCTTTGTTTCTGGCCACCGGAAAGGTTTTTACCGTTCTGTTCCAGCATAAAATCAAGCTGTCCCGGTTTACCCTCTACTACCTCTTTTCCCTGTGCTGTGGTAAGTGCCTGCCACAGATCCTCGTCAGAGGCATCTTCCCGGCCCCATTTCAGATTGTCCCGGATAGAGCCTTTGAAAAGAGCTGCCTTCTGTGGAACAACACCGATTCTGGAGCGGAGATCACTTCTGGTGTAATTTTCAATATTCTGACCGTCCAGCAGAACAGTTCCTTTGCTGGCATCATAGAATCTGGAGATCAGATTTACCAGAGTGGTTTTTCCGCTTCCTGTACCACCGATAATACCTACGGTCTGTCCCTTTTTTACAGAAAAACTGATATGGGAAAGACTGGGGGCACCGGCTTTGCTGTACGCAAAGGTTACATCATCGAATACGACGGCATTTTCTGAAAGTGATGCATCAGCAGTTGCTGTTGCAAGGTCCTTCGATATCTGAGCAGAATATGTGGAGGAGGGGTAATCCATAGTAGATTTCACTTTCAGGATATCTGCCACACGTCCTGCGCAGGCTGCAGATTTGTTCAGGGTGATGATCAGGGAGGCAAGCTTGATCAGTTCCACGATCATCTGAGCCATATAGTTATAAAGGGCAACAACCTGTCCCTGCTGCATACCGCCAAGATTTACTTCTACTCCTGCTTTCTGGATCAGAATAACAGTAGCAATATTGATCAGTACGTAAGTGACCGGATTTAACAAAGCGGAAAGCTTTCCTACAAAGAGATTTAACTTTGTCAGCTCCTGATTGCGGGTGTCAAATTCTGCAACTGCCTCTTTTTCGCGGCAGAATGCACGGATAACGCGGACGCCTGTAAGGTTTTCTCTGGTCAGTCCGGTTACTGTGTCCAGTTTTCCCTGTACTTTTTTAAACAGAGGAATACTGAGAAACATAATGACAAAGACAACCAGAAACAGAAATGGGATCGCAACAGCAAAAACCAGAGCACATTTAAAATCAATGGTAAATGCCATGACCATGGATCCAAGTACGATAAACGGACTTCGAAGAAGAAGACGAAGTCCCATATTTAATCCGTTCTGAATCTGATTGACATCATCGGTGAGTCTTGTGATAAGAGTATCTGTTCCCAGGGTATCCAACTCTGTATAGGACAGATGCTGTACATGGTCATAAACTGCCTGTCTTAATTCTGTGGCAAAGCCCACGCTGGCTTTAGCGGCAAAGAACTGAGCTGTGATGGTACTGGCAAGACCAAGAGCCGCCATTAGTATAAGAATAGAAAATCTCTGGACAATGTATCTGTTGTCGTGGTTTGCAATACCTACATCTATGATCTGTGCAATGACGATAGGTACGATCAGGTCAAATACAACCTCCAGAAATTTAAAAAATGGCGCAAGGATGCTTTCTTTTTTGTAGTTTTTTAAATAAACCGTCAATGAACGCATTTTAAAAATTCCTTCCTTTCGTAAAAATCTTTCCTATATTATTTCTTCCTTTTTTTGAAAAATAATACATTCAAAAGTGTATCATTTAAGACTTTTTTGTCAAGAAGAATGTGCAAAAACAGATGAACTTTGGAGAAAATTCAGCTTGACTTCAAAAAAAGATATTATTAAAATATTCCGTGGCACTATTTGTGCACTGACAATTGATAAATTATTATTACCATAATGAGGAAGAGACAGACTATGGAGATTATTGAGACATTTGGTCATTATGTGGAAAATCTGACGGATAAAAAGCCTCAGTCAGCCCGCCGGCTGTTAAAAACCGGCTGGGAGGCGCAGAATCTGAAGTTCCGTTACATGCAGGACAAGAGACTGATGCCTGCAGACAGGCATCTTGCAAACCTGATGATGGATACCATGCTGTGGCCCCTTCAGAAACCGGAAGATTCTGTTATTGTAAGTGTTTTTACACCCTGCGAAATGATGCAGGAGGTGGGATTACATCCCTATAATGTAGAAGGATTTTCCTGCTATCTTTCTGCAAGCAAAGCAGAGAGGGCATTTTTGCAGCAGGCAGAAAATCAGGGAATTGCAGAGACACTGTGCAGTTATCACAAGACATTTCTTGGTGCAGCGCAGAAAGGACTTCTGCCAAAGCCTAAATGTATTGTTTATACCAACCTGACCTGCGATGCTAACCTGCTCACCTTCCGTACCCTGGCAGATTTTTACCAGGTACCTGTATTTGCCATTGATGTACCATGGAATCAGACCACAGAGAATGTACAGTATGTGGCAGATCAGTTAAAGGATTTAAAAATATTTCTGGAAAAAAATACAGGAAAAACAATCTCTGAGGATAGATTAAAGGAACGTCTTGCCTGCAGTAAGCGGACTCTGGAGAATTACAAAAAATATCAGCAGATGCGTGCAGACAGATATGTGCCCTCTGATCTGGTCACACCCTTGTATGCAGGAATGACAAACAATATCCTTCTGGGAACAGCAGAAGAAGAGAAGTATACACAGATGCTTCTTGAAGATATTAAGAAAGCACCGGCAGCGAAAGGGAAGCACATTTACTGGATGCATACCATTCCATTCTGGTCGGATGCAGTGCGCCAGGAGCTTTGCTTCAGTGAGAAAGCCCAGATCGTAGGATGTGAACTTGCAGAAACCTGTGAGCCGGATTTTGATCCTGAGAACCCCTTTGAAGCAATGGCAGAAAGAATGGTATATCATTCACTGAATGGAAGTGCCCTTAGAAGGATTGAAGCCGGTATCCGCCATGCGAAACAGGCAGGAGCAGACGGTGCTGTGTGGTTTGGACATTGGGGATGTAAACATACGCTTGGTGCGGCACAGCTTGCAAAGAAGAAGTTCGAGGAAGCCGGTCTGCCCCTTTTGATCCTGGACGGTGACGGGTGTGATCGAAGCCATGGAGGAGAAGGACAGACTTCCACCAGGCTGGGAGCTTTTCTGGAAATGCTGGGAGGTGCTGAGAATGAATAAAATTTACTATGTCTGTAAATATACCCCAATTGAACTTCTGGAATCTCTTGGCGGGGAATGTGAGAACTTTAATCATATGCCGGAGGGATTTGACCTGGCCGATCAGGTTTCACATCCTAATATCTGCGGTTTTGGAAAAACACTTCTGGAAGGAGTCATGGAGGGGAAAATCAAGGAACTTGTCCTGGTGAGCTGCTGTGATACTATCCGGAGTGTCTATGACATTCTGCTTGAAAGCGGCAAGCTGGATTTTCTCTATATTTTGGATGTGCTTCACTGTGACAGTGCCTGCAGCAGAGAGCGTATGGCTGTACAGTTAAAAGGGCTGGCGAAGGCTTATGCACAGTACAAAGGCACAGAGTTTGATGCCGGAAAATTCCGGACTGCTTTCCATGCACAGGAGAAAATCACAAAGTCCCATATTGCAGTGCTTGGCGCCAGAATGGGGCAGGAATTATTTGAAATGACCAGCAAGGCTATGCCTCTTCCTGTAGAGAATGATACCTGCGTGCATAACCGTTCTGTGGGAAATATACTTCCACCGGAGGGTGCTTCTTTTGATGAGCTGATGGACTGGTATGCAGGTGAGATTCTGGGGCAGATTCCATGTATGCGTATGATGGACCCGACAGGCCGTAAGAAGCTTTATAATGATCCGTCTGTTGCGGGGATTATTTATCATACAGTGAAGTTTTGTGATTTTTACAGCTTCGAATATGCTGAGATCAAGAATCATACAGATGTACCTCTTTTAAAAATCGAATCAGATTATACTATTCAGAGTAGCGGTCAGCTTCTTACCAGACTGGAAGCTTTTGCAGAGAGCATTCAGCCTGAAACACTGGAGCAGACCATAGATGGAGACACAAAAGGAGAGAGAAAAATGGGAAAAGGTTATTTCGCAGGGATTGACAGTGGTTCCACCAGTACAGATGTGGTGATTTTAAATAAAGATCATGAGATTGTGACCAGTATTATCCTGCCTACAGGAGCAGGAGCTGCTATCGGAGCAGACCGTGCCCTTGCAGAGGCATTGAAGGAGGCCGGATTGCAGAGAGAAGATATTGATGCGCTGGTTACTACCGGATACGGACGTACTGCCATTAAAAATGGTGATAAGAGTATCACAGAGATCACCTGTCATGCAAGAGGTGCGCATTTCCTGAATCCGGAAGTCCGTACTGTTATTGATATTGGCGGACAGGACAGCAAGGTGATCCGACTGGATGAGAACGGTGCAGTTGCAAACTTTGTTATGAATGACAAATGTGCGGCAGGAACCGGACGATTTCTGGAAATGATGGCACGTACCATGGAAATGAATCTGGATCAGATGAGCGAATGTGGGCTGGAATTCAAAGAAGATATTACAATTTCCAGTATGTGTACAGTATTTGCAGAATCAGAAGTTGTATCCCTGATCGCCCAGAATAAGGCAACAGATGATATTGTCCATGGCCTGAATAAGGCGGTTGCCGTAAAGACTGCCGCCCTTACCAGACGTGTGGGCGGTGAGGAGAAATATATGATGACCGGTGGTGTTTCTAAGAATAAGGGCCTGGTAAAGACACTGGAAGAGAAGCTTGGAACAAAGCTGGTAATCAGTGACAAGGCTCAGCTTTGCGGTGCACTTGGCGCGGCACTGTTTGCAGCTGATATGGCTGATGTATAAAAATTATTTAAATATCCAGGGATTTTACAAGGTGGAAATCTCTGGAATTTTTATACTTTTTTTATAAAAGTTTAATTTTCTATTGACGAGTTCAAATTTAAGAGCTATAGTATACCACAGTAACAGCAAATTAACGAGGTGAAGTTTGCAGGAAAGAGGAAGCCACACAAAAGGCTATACCCGCCGAAGGAGTAAAACTCTCAGGTTCCCTGGATGCAGGGAAGAACTGCAAATGGATCGTTTCTCTGGAGACACCCGTTAGATCGGGGGCCGAAGGTGCAAATAACACGAATTATCAATAGCTGCCCACAAATGGTTATCTGATTCGTGTCTTGAATCTCTCAGGCAAAAGGACAGAGGATGCTTTATCATCCCCGCTGATTCATATGAACTATATGAACAGTATTTTCTGAACTTCTGATTTTTGAAACGGTCTGTTATTACTTTGTTTCCCAGCTGTACAATATATTACACTTTTTAAAAGAAAAAGGAGATTTATTATTATGTGGGAAGCGATCAATTCTTTTTTGACAACAGTAGACAATCTGGTCTGGGGCGTGCCCCTTATGGTCCTGATCATGGCAGGTGGTATCCTGTTAACTGCCAGACTTGGACTTCTTCAGATGCGAAGACTCCCTCTTGCATTGAAATGGATGTTTAAGAACGAAGAAGAAGGCGATGGTGAGATTTCCAGCTTTGCAGCTTTATGTACAGCACTGAGCGCCACAATCGGAACCGGTAATATCGTCGGTGTTGCAACTGCTGTCTGCGCCGGAGGTCCCGGAGCTTTATTCTGGATGATTCTTGCAGCATTCTTCGGAATGGCAACAAAATTTTCCGAAGGTCTTCTTGCAGTGAAATACCGTGTGGTAGCAGAAGACGGTCACAGCCTTGGCGGTCCTTTCTATTACATTGAGAAAGGTATGGGAACAAAATGGAAATGGCTTGCAAAGATTTTTGCATTCTTTGGTGTATGCGTAGGTCTTTTCGGAATTGGTACATTCAGCCAGGTAAATGGTATTTCCAGTGCAGTTCAGAATTTCTTTGATCCGAACAAATCAAACTGCGTGAATATCCCATTCCTTGGAGAGTATTCCTGGGCAGTTGTAATTTCTTCCCTGATTCTTGCAGCCTGTGTTGCAGCAATCCTCATCGGAGGTCTGAAACGAATTGCAACAGTCAGCCAGATTATTGTACCGTTTATGGCGGTGATTTATCTGATCTTCAGTGTTGCGCTGATTCTTTTAAACATTACAGAGATCCCGGCAGCAATCGTTACAGTTGTGAAGGGAGCCTTTAATCCGTCAGCAGTGACAGGCGGTGTGGTAGGAACAATGATCGTATCCATGCAGAAAGGTGTGGCTCGTGGTATTTTTTCAAATGAAGCAGGTCTTGGTAGCGCACCTATCGCAGCGGCAGCAGCTCAGACAAAAGAGCCTGTACGTCAGGGTCTTGTAAGCATGACTGGTACATTTATTGATACGATCGTGATCTGTACAATGACAGGCCTTTCCATCGTACTGACAGGTGCATGGCAGGTAGAAGGTCTGGAAGGTGTTCAGGTAACAACCTATGCATTCCAGCATGGACTTCCGATCCCTGGACAGATTTCTGCATTTGTATTAATGATCTGTCTGGTATTCTTTGCATTTACTACAATTCTTGGATGGGATTATTACAGTGAAAGATGTCTGGAATATCTGACAAACGGACATAAGAAAACAATCCTTACATACCGCTGGCTTTACATTCTGGCAGTATTTATCGGACCGTACATGACAGTAAGTGCTGTATGGACGATCGCAGATATCTTCAACGGACTGATGGCGATTCCGAATATGATCGCATTGTTCGCATTAAGTGGAGTGATCGTAAAAGAAACAAAAGCGTTCTTTGCAGCAGAAAAGCATAAAATGTAAGGAATCAAAAGTAATAAAATAACAGAAAACAGTAAATCCTCTGATCATGGAATTTATAGCAATCCTGATCAGAGGATTTTTTTGCTTGAATTTGACTGATTATGACTTTTTTGTGCAAAGTGAACCAAAATCAGTCATTATTTTTATGGATTAGTTTGATTGACTTTGAACGAATATGACAGTATACTAAGAACGTAAACAAAAAACAGTCACGAACATGCAGAAAAGACATGACAATATGTACTTTTGGAATCTTTTGGCGCAAGTGAAATAAAGACTCCGAAAGGATACCAATATAAAACGGGAGGGAAAAGAAGAGATGATTTACACAGTGACTTTTAATCCATCTCTGGACTACATCGTTTCGGTAGATGATTTTAAACTGGGGCTGACAAACAGAACAAGTTCAGAGCTGATGCTTCCGGGGGGAAAGGGAATTAATGTTTCCACAGTCCTTATGAATCTTGGGATTGAGAACACTGCACTTGGATTTACCGCAGGGTTTGTAGGGAAAGAAATTATCCGTAGATTACATGAGATGGGAGTAAAATCTGAGTTCATTCAGATTAGTGAAGGAGTTTCAAGAATCAATCTGAAACTGAAATCTATTGACGGAACCGAGATCAATGGTGCAGGACCGGTGATCAGCAAGGATAAAGTAGAGGAATTGATGAAGAAACTGGAAGAGCTTGGAGAAGGCGATGTACTTTTCCTGGCAGGCAGCATCCCATCTTCTATGCCGGATGACATGTATGAACAGATCCTGGCAAGGTTGGATGGAAAAGGTGTGATGATCGTAGTTGATGCCACAAAGGATCTTCTGGTTAATGTCCTGAAATATCATCCGTTCCTTGTAAAACCAAATAATCATGAACTGGGCGAAATCTTCGGTGTAGAATTAAAAACAAGAAAAGATGTAATTCCTTATGGAAAGAAACTTCAGGAAAAAGGTGCAAGAAATGTGCTGATCTCCATGGCTGGCGAAGGTGCAGTTCTGGTAGCAGAGGATGGACAGGTATTTGAAGAACCTGCACCAAAAGGCAGGCTGGCAAATGGTGTGGGTGCAGGAGATTCCATGGTAGCAGGATTCGTTGCAGGCTGGATGGAGAAGAAGGATTACGAACATGCATTCCACATGGGAATTGCAGCAGGAAGTGCAAGTGCATTTTCTGAAAATCTTGCAACAAAGGAAGAAATAGAAGCGGTTTATGGTCAGATAACCGGAAAATAATAAAGGGGGAAGAAAAGATGAGAATAACAGATCTGCTTGACAGACGAAGCGTATCGCTGACAGCTGCTCCGAAAACAAAGTCAGAAACTCTGGATATGGCAGTTGATCTGATGGTAAAGAGTGAGAAGATCAGCGACCGTGAGGCTTATCGTAAACAGGTATATTTAAGAGAAGAAGAGAGCACAACAGGTATTGGCGAGGGAATTGCCATTCCTCATGGTAAATGTGATGCAGTTAAGAAGCCGGGGCTTGCGGCAATGGTCATCAAAAATGGTGTAGAGTTTGAAGCACTGGATGACGAACCTGTAACCTTATTATTCCTGATCGCAGCGCCGAATACAGAGGATAACATTCACCTGGATGTACTCAGTAAGCTCTCTGTGATGCTGATGGATGAGGAGTTTACAGAATCTCTCCGCAATGCATCTTCTGTAGATGAGTTTATGGACATTATTGACAGGGCAGACAGTGAAAAGAAAGATATTGATGAGAGACTGGCAGATACCGGATCAGCAGAAGGAACACAGGCGAAGATTCTTGCGGTTACTTCCTGTCCTACCGGTATCGCACATACGTACATGGCAGCAGAAGGAATTGAAAAAGCTGCAAAAGCAAAGAACTGTTTTGTGAAGATTGAAACCCGTGGATCCGGTGGTGCAAAGAATGTGCTGACAGATCAGGAGATTGCTGATGCAGACTGTATTATTGTCGCAGCAGATGCCAAGGTTCCCATGGAACGTTTCGATGGTAAAAAAGTGATCGAATGTCAGGTATCCGACGGAATCAGTAAAGCAGATCAGCTCATTGACAGAGCAATCAATGGGGATGTACCGGTCTACCACGCAGCAGCCGGTTCCCAGACATCTTCTGCCGGTAACAAATCCGGCGGCAGTGTAGGACATAAGATCTATATGCAGCTGATGAATGGCGTATCTCATATGCTTCCGTTGGTTGTAGGCGGTGGTATCCTGATCGCCATTGCGTTTCTGATCGATGGATTAAGTGTAGATTTAAGTGCGCTTCCGGCAGATCAGAGAGCAAACTTCGGTACCATTACTCCGGTAGCGGCTCTGTTTAAAGGCATCGGTGGTACAGCATTCGGATTTATGCTTCCGATCCTTGCCGGATTTATTGCAATGGCAATTGGTGACAGACCGGCACTTGCACTTGGTCTGGTAGGCGGTATGATGGCAGCCAACGGTAAATCTGGTTTCCTTGGAGCTTTGCTTGCAGGCTTTGCAGCCGGATATATTATTCTTGGACTTCGTAAATTATGTGATAAACTTCCGGAAGCCCTGGAAAAGATCGCCCCTGTTTTGATCTATCCTGTAGTTGGAATCCTTGTTATGGGACTCCTGATGACATTTATTGTAGAGCCGGTTATGGGCGGTATCAACACAGGTCTGAATAATGCCTTGACAGGAATGGGAAGTTCTAGTAAAGTAATACTTGGCATTGTGCTTGGCGGAATGATGGCTATTGATATGGGTGGTCCGTTCAACAAAGCAGCATATGTATTCGGAACAGCTGCAATTGCAGCAGGTAACTATGATATTATGGCAGCAGTTATGATCGGCGGTATGACACCTCCCTGTGCAATTGCACTGGCAACACTGCTGTTTAAGGATAAGTTCACAAAAGAAGAGAGAGATGCAGGTCCTACCAACTTTATCATGGGTCTTGCATTTATCACAGAAGGTGCGATTCCATTCGCAGCATCTGACCCCCTTCGTGTACTTCCTTCCTGTATCGTAGGATCTGCGGTGGCAGGAGCGATTTCCATGGCATTCGACTGTACACTGATGGCACCACACGGTGGAATTTTCGTATTCCCTGTGGTTGGAAACGCAGTTATGTACTTGGTCGCACTGGTTGCAGGAACAGTAATCTCTGCAGTTCTTCTTGGTCTGTTAAAGAAGAAAGCAGCATAAGCAGCGAAATAAAAAAGCAATAACAAAAAATTAAAATAAAGAACATGGAGGATATCAAAATGAAAGAATTTAAGTATGTAGTTACAGACAACGAAGGAATCCACGCACGTCCTGCAGGAGAACTTGTAAAACTGGTAAAGGGATTTGAGTCAACAATCTCTATTGAAAAAGAAGGTAAAAAAGTAGACTGCAGAAAACTTCTTGCACTGATGGGACTTGGCGTTAAGAAAGGTCATGAAGTAACATTCACAATCGAAGGCGCTGATGAAGAAGCAGCATATGAAGCAGTAAGCAAATTCATGCAGGAGAACCTGTAATTCATAGAATTAAATATAAGAAACTGACAGACAGGAGATGATGCATTCATCTCCTGTTTCTGTTATAATGAGATATCAGGGTCAAAAGGTCAGAAAGTCGTTCGTGCTTGCACGATAAGACTTTTGAACTTGGGACCCGCCAAACATGAGGAAGTAGCGATTTACGAAGTAAATCTGCGGATTCCGAATGTTTGTAGAGTTGCGGGAGCTACGAAGCAGCGGAGCAATTCGTAGATATCGGAGAAAATAATCAGAAGTAAACAATCAAAGCAAATATACAATGGAGGCAGGGGTACATGCTTACAGAACAGAGATTTGATATTATTCTGAAGCTTCTGGAAGAAAAAAAGAGTGTTACAGTAACAGAACTGAGAGAACTTCTGGATGCATCAGAGTCCACAGTGCGCAGAGACATTACTGCACTGGACAAAGCGGGAAAACTTACCAAGGTTTTCGGCGGCGCAGTAGCATTAAATCATAAAGTAACTGCCTATGAACCGACTGTGGCGCAGAAATCAGAATTAAATAAAGAAGAAAAGAAGAAGATTGCAAAATATGCTGCCAGCCTGATTACACCAGATGATTTTGTTTATCTGGACGCAGGAACCACCACTGGTCTGATGCTGGAATATCTGGCAGGTGTAAGAGCTGCCTTTGTCACTAATGCAGTATCCCATGCCCAGACTCTGGCAAAGATGGGAATCCGGGTTTACCTGATCGGAGGAGAACTGAAGAGCTCCACAGAAGCAGTCGTAGGCAGTCAGGCAATGCAGATGATCCAGATGTATCATTTTACAAAGGGCTTCTTCGGAACAAATGGAATCACCAGAAGAGAAGGCTTTACCACACCGGATACCAGTGAAGCAATTGTAAAGAGTACTGCAATGAAGCAGTGCAAAGATGTATATATCCTGACAGATAAGTCAAAGTTTGGAGAAGTAAGTTCTGTGACATTCGGCGGGTTTACAGATGCTAAAATTCTTACAGAAGAGATTCCGGAGGAGTATCAGGATAGCAAAAATATTCTGAAAGTGGAATAAATAATTGATCAGAATGCCGTCGGCAGGTAGAGTAGGCAGGAATGATATTTAGATTGGAGAGATGTGGGATGAAGTTTGCGCATATTGGAGATCTGCATATTGGAAAAAGGGTGCATGATTTTTCCATGCTGGAGGATCAGAGGTATATTCTGGATCAGATGATGAAAATCTTTGCGGAACAGAAAGTGGATGGAGTTTTAATCGCAGGGGATGTTTATGATAAGACAGTGCCGTCGGCAGAGGCAGTGCAGTTGTTTGATGAGTTTATTACAAGACTGGCTAAAGCTGAGATTCCTGTGTACATGATCAGTGGAAATCATGATTCAGCAGAAAGGCTTTCCTTTGGGGCAAAGCTGTTTGAAAGCAGTGATATTTATATTTCGCAGGTTTATGATGGTGAAATGAAAAGGATTGTGCTGAAAGATCAGTATGGATCAATATCTGTATATCTTCTGCCTTTCCTGAAACCTGCGGCAGTACGCCATGCTTTGCAGAGAGATGACATTAATACTTATGAAGAGGGTGTCATGGCTGCTCTGCAGGAGTGTGAGATTGACAGGACACAGAGAAATGTGCTGGTGGCACATCAGTTTGTGACCGGAGCAGACAGAAGCGACTCAGAAGAAACATGGGTTGGCGGTCTTGATAATGTCAGTGCGGAGGTATTTAAGGATTTTGACTATGTGGCACTGGGACACATCCACAGACCTCAGAAAATGGGGAGAGAGACCTTGCGTTACAGTGGGACGCCACTTAAGTATTCTTTTTCGGAAGCAGATCATAAAAAGTCAGTAACGATTGTGGAACTTCTGGAGAAGGGGAATGTGACGGTCAGTACAGTACCTTTGATTCCCAGACGTGATATGCGTAAGCTGAGGGGAACTTATATGGATGTGACAGCGAAGGATCATTATACTGCTGAAAATAAGATGGATTATCTTCAGATTACCCTGACGGATGAGGAAGATGTGCCGGGGGCACTTCAGAAGCTGCGTACTGTTTATCCCAACCTGATGCGTCTGGAATATGATAATAAACGAACACGTGAGAACCGTGAGGTTCAGGCAGTGGAGGCTCAGGAACAGAAGTCAGAGCTGCAGCTGTTTGAGGAGTTTTATGAACTGTTAAATAATGAACCTATGAAAGAAGAACAGACAGAGTTTGTGGAGAAACTGATCCAGGATCTGAAGGAGGTGCGCGTATGAAACCATTGAAGCTGACATTATCTGCATTTGGTCCATATGCGGATGAGACTGTGATCGATTTTACACAGCTTGGAGGACAGGGACTTTTTTTGGTGACCGGAGATACGGGAGCAGGAAAAACCACGATCTTTGATGGGATTACATTTGCGTTGTACGGGGAGACAAGCGGAGGAGTCCGGGAGGCATCCATGCTCAGAAGCAAGTATGCAAAACCGGAAACACCTACGTATGCGGAATATATTTTTGAATATAAAGATGCAGTGTATACGGTGAAACGAAGCCCGGATTATGAGCGTCCAAAGACCAGAGGCACCGGAATGACTACCCAGAAGGGGGAGGCGTTGCTTACTTTTTCTGATGGAAGAGCTCCTGTGACAAAGCTAAAGGAAGTGAATCAGGCGGTTACTGAACTGATCGGACTGGATATGAAGCAGTTTACACAGATCGCCATGATTGCACAGGGAGATTTCAGAAAATTACTGTTGGCTGATACAGAGGAACGCAGCAATATTTTCAGAAAGCTTTTCCATACGGATATTTATAAGGTAATTCAGGAAAAATTAAAATTCGAAGCCGGCGGTCTGGACAAAGCGTATAAAGAGCTGCTGAGAAGTATCCGTCAGTATACGGAACAGGTCAGATATTCTACAGAAAATCAGTTGGGACAACAGTGGTTATTGATGGAGAAGAATGGCTTTGAAGGAAATCTGGAAGAAGGTCTGGAAATTCTGGAGCAGTTTCTGAAGGCAGATAAGGATAACTTGAAAGCTGTAAATAAGCAGATCAAAGAGAATGATACAGAACTTGAAAAAGTAAATCAGCTTTTGGGAAAGGCTCATAAAGAAGCAGATGCAAAGGCAAGGAAGGAACAACTTCTGCAAGAGAAAGAAGTATTGCTTCCACAGTTGGAACAGGCACAAAAAGATGCAGAAAATGGGGCAAAGGAATCAGAGGAGATCCAACGCCTGATACTTTCCATACAGAAAGAAAAAGAGAATCTGAAGCGTTATACAAATCTGGAAAATCTGCTCAGAGAAATAGAAAATGTCTCAAAACAGATTGAAAAATTGGAAACAGACAGTATTGCACTGCAGAATCGTCAGAAAGAAAAGAAAATTGTTCTTGAAGAAAAACAAAAAGAATATCAGACAACAGACAGTGCAGAGAAAGAAAAAGCAGAAACAGATTTCCGGAAAGAGAAAATAGATAATCTTTATGCAGGAGTTTATAAGAACTGCGGAAATCTTGAGTTTCTTCAGACAAAAATCAGTGAACTGAAAATACAGTCTGAACAGGAAGAACAATTTGCGAAACAGATAAAAAAGGATTTGACTGATCTGGAAGAGAAAATTGTTTCCGGTGGGAATCTGGAAATCAAAGAGAACAGCCTGGTCGTACGTTTGCAGCAGATACAGAAAATAGAAGATCAGCAGAAACGGTATCAGGATCTGGAAAAGAAAGCAGAAAGCAAAAAGAAGGCTTATCTGACCGCTTCTCAGAAACGGGCAGAAATAAAAGAAATCCTGAACAAAATGGAACAGGCTTATCTGGATGGGCAGGCGGGGATATTGGCAGCAGGACTTCAGGATGGAATGCCGTGTCCGGTATGTGGTTCTGTTCATCATCCAAAGCTTACGCAGACTCCGAAGGAAGTTCCCACAGAAGAACAACTGAAAAAACAGAAAAAGTTAACAGAAGCTGCGGAAAAAGCGGCATCTGACGCAAGTGTGCAGGCAGGAGAGACTGCAGGACTGGTGAAGCGTTGCAGGGAAGAATTGACAGAAGGAGTTAAAGACTATGCAGCACAGTTTCTGTCACAAGAGGAGGCAGAAAAAATACTTCGAAAGGAACTTCCTGATCATGAATTATGCTTGTTTGTAAAAAATCAGGAAAGTATCGTACAGACAGGATTAGAAGAACTCAAAAAACAGAAAAAAGCTCATCAGGATTTACTGAAGAAAAAGGAAGAGTTCACCACACAGTCAGAACAGCATACAAAAGAATTTCAGAAATTACAGATCAGTCTTGAAAAGAGGAAGAGCCAGCTGGAAAGTATTCAGGAACAGCTGCAGAATCAATTGGACGAACCTGTACTGACATGGATCCATGAAGAAGATATAAGACAGAGAATGAAAACTGATCCGGAACTGTCACAGAATCACAGCAGTGAAACAGTGAATCAAAAGGAAAATTGTAATGTATTACAGGCTTTGCTGCAGGGAAAGAGAGCAGTAGAATGGCTGAAACAGCAGCAGAATATTCTGGAACAGAAACAAAAGGATCTTACAGCATTTTTGGAACAGAGAAAACTTCTGGAGATGCAGATTGGTAAGACTCAGACAGAACTTACAACGATCACAGACCAGATCAATCAGAATCAGCAGCAGACAGCAGCAGAGAAATCCAGATATGAACAGCTGCAGAAGCAGAGAGAGAACATGGAAAAAGAGTTGGGTGAAAGGACAAAGGAAGAAATCCTGTCTCAGATCCAGCTTAAGACTGAGGAACAAAAGAAGATTGAAATACATTACAAAACAGTAACAGAAGCGAGAGAAGTATTAGAAAAGAGAATGACAGAGCTGGATTCTGTAATCGCATCTCTGACAGAACAGTTAAAAGAATCCATAAGTATTTCAGCTGAGGAACTGAATGCTCAGAAAGAAAACTTTGCACAGCAAAAGAAATCACTTTCAGAAAATCGTGATGAAATCCATGCCCGCCTGGAAATCAACAGTGACATGTATGAAAAAATCCGCAGACAGCAGACAGAACTTCTGAAAACGGAAACCCGCTGGAAGTGGATGAAATCTCTCTCAGACACTGCCAATGGTACGATCACGGGTAAGGCAAGGGTCATGCTGGAAACTTACATCCAGATGCAGTATTTTGACCGCATTCTTGCGCGTGCCAATATCCGTCTGATGACCATGAGCAGCGGTCAGTACGAGTTAGTTCGCAGAAAAGAAAACAAGAGCAGGGTAGGGAAAACCGGTCTGGAACTGGATGTAGTAGATCATTACAATGGAACTGTCCGAAGTGTCAAGACCTTATCCGGCGGAGAAACATTTCAGGCATCTTTGTCTCTGGCATTGGGATTTTCTGATGAAATTCAGTCAAGCTCGGGCGGGATCCAGCTTGATACCATGTTTGTGGATGAAGGTTTCGGATCTTTGGATGAAGATGCCCTTGATCAGGCAATCCGTGCATTGAAGGATCTCAGTCAGGGAAGCAGACTGGTGGGGATTGTTTCCCATGTAGCAGAGCTGAAAGAACGTATTGATAAGAAGATCATAGTAACAAAGAAACGGACAGAAGATGGAGTTGGAAGTGCGATCTGTATAGAAGGATGAGATTTTATGGTCAAGCGGATAAAATCATCCGCTTTGCTAGGCGGCGCTACATCGAATAACTGTTTCACAGTGTATCAGAAGGAGTTGTCACTCCTCCTGATACAAGCAAGTCCCTACCCATTGCGTATTGTTTTTTGCAACCGACCCCGGGGACTTACTTGATGCGGTTAAAAAAGGCAGTTACTAAAAAAAGTTATACAAAATTAACTTGACAGAATACCAGAGATAGTATATATTAAGTTATGAAGTTAGACATAAATAACTCGAACTGCTGAACGATTTGTTGAAGGTCTTTTTACAGCAGTAATTCAAGCTTTGTAGCAAACAAAAGCAATAAAATGTTTCGTAAAGCTTTATTTTTTGATAGATAGTTAGCATGTCCTAACTAATATTTTGCCATTGAGAAAGGGATCATAACATGTTGGAGAAATCTGTGATCGAACATTGTTCACCTACATTAGCATCTATTAAAACCGGAAATCTTTTTACATATAAATATGAATCTGAGGAAGAATTATGGAAAAGCGTAGAAGGCTTTAATGAATGTGTAAGAGAAAAAGGCGTTTCCCTCACAGTACTTCGCAGGAGTGAGAAAAAGGCGCTGATTTATGTCTGCCGGTTCTCAAGCCTTGAAAGAGATCTGAAGAAACCTGGTGTTGCGAATTTCATAAAGAAGTATGGGTATGAGAGTACAGATCCTGCATATGCACTTGAGAGACTGAGAAGCCGCCTGGCCCAGAGAGAAGATTTTCCTCATGAAATCGGATTGTTTCTGGGATATCCGCTGGGAGATGTGATCGGGTTTATCAAGAATGCAGGGCAGAACTGTAAATGTGTAGGTTGTTGGAAGGTTTATTGCAATGAATGTGAGGCAATAAAGGCTTTTGCCAGATTTAAGAAATGTACCAGCGTGTATGTACGTCTCTGGAATCAGGGAAGAAGTGTACGTCAGCTGACGGTGGCAGCGTAAGGAAGAAGCTATATACAATAATATAGCAGGGATGGAGAGTTCGTTTAAGAATCAGTATAATAGAAAAGCCGTATGACTTTTTATTATAATATAAATCATGGCTTTGCGGCAAAGAAAAAGGCAGAGCAAATTTAAGGAGGATTTTAATCATGAGTAAAGTAGCAGTTGTATATTGGAGCAGCACAGGAAACACAGAAGCAATGGCAAACGCAGTTGCAGACGGAATCAGGAAAAAAGGCGGCGAAGCTGTTCTTCATACCTGTGAGGATTTTGACGGTTCTAAAGTTGCTGAATATGATGCAATCGCCTTCGGATGCCCTGCAATGGGAGATGAAGTTCTCGAAGATACAGAATTCGAGCCAATGTTTGACGGATGCAAAGATGCCCTGAAAGGCAAGAACATCGCTCTGTTTGGTTCTTATGGATGGGGAGACGGCGAATGGATGCGTAACTGGGAAGAGTCCTGTAAAGAAGCAGGTGCAAATCTTGTATGCGACAGCGTGATCTGCCAGGAAGAGCCAGATGATGAAGCTACAGATGCTTGCAAAGCTTTAGGTGCTGCATTAGTATAACAGAATAGATAAGATAAGAAATACCGGGAGACTGTCTGCATGAATATGCGGCAGTCTCCTTTTTTCGGTTGATAATATTTACAGAAACTGTTTTGGGGATTATACTATTTATTAATAGTGAGTTCAGTTTTATAGACATTTACAGGCAGTCGCAATGTACAGGCGGAGATGGCGGCGTTTGGGCTGAAATGATTTTTATAAAAAATATAAAATAAGGGAGATACAACAATGAATCAGAGAGAAAGAATGTTAAGCGGACTTCCATATAAGGCATGGCTAGATGGTCTGGAGGAAGACAGAAAGGCATGCAAGCAGAAAATCTATGATTTTAATCAGCTGCCGCCATCCAGACAGAGTAAGGAAGCGCCTCAGATGATCAAGAATATTTTTGGAAAAACAGGCGAAAATGTCTGGGTGGAAGCACCATTCCACTGTGACTATGGCTGGAACATTGAAGTAGGTGAGAATTTCTATTCCAATTATAATCTGACAATCCTTGATGTGGGAAAAGTAACATGTGGAAAAAATGTTCAGATCGCGCCAAATGTCTCCATTTATACAGCGGGTCATCCGGTTCATCCGGACAGCCGTAATTCAGGATATGAATACGGAATTCCTGTAACAGTGGGAGATAATGTATGGATCGGCGGAAATACAGTGATTCTTCCGGGTGTTACCGTTGGAAGTAATGTAGTGATCGGTGCAGGAAGTGTAGTATCCAAAGATATCCCGGATAATACGATAGCAGCTGGAAATCCATGTAAAGTAATCCGCGAGATTACAGACGAAGACAGAATCTATTACTTTAAGAAACAGAAATTTGATGATGAGGCGTGGGAAGAAGTAAAGAATAAAAATAAATAGCAGAACTGACAGTTTGCCTATGTCAAAATCCCGAGACATACTTTGCGAAACGTGTTGCTGTGAACGGAGTGAACAGTAATCAATTCCACAAAATACAGGTAAATAATAGACAGGAGATGATGCATTCATCTCCTGTTTATGTTACAATGAATATGATAAATATGGGAGTTGTTCAGTAATGGAGCAATTTGCAGATATCAGGGTGGATAGAGTGAATATACAGATGGAGGTTATTAGCAGTTAAATATAAATTATAAAATTATATAAGCACATGTTGAGTTTTATAAGATATTAGAGTAGAATATCATTGAAAGGAGTTGATACTTTGAGTAAATATTATTCTATACATGAATTTTCAAAAATTATAGGCGTATCTGCCCAGACATTACGAAATTGGGATGCCAATGGAAAACTTCATCCGCATCATACTACAGTAAGTGGCTATAGATATTATTCTGATGAGCAACTCAACCAGGTAATAAATGTAAAGCCTAAAAACCGCATTACAATTGGATATTGTCGCGTTTCTAGCCATAAACAGAAAGATGATCTGGAACGACAGATTGATAATGTTAAGACATATCTTCTGGCAAAAGGACAGCCGTTTGAGATAATAAGTGATATCGGTTCCGGAATTAATTATAAGAAAAAAGGACTTCAGGAATTGATCAGGCGAATATCTCAAAATCAGGTTGAAAAGGTTGTTGTTTTATATAAAGATCGGTTACTGCGATT
>NZ_JADPGO010000003.1:0-29342 GCF_015668165.1 Blautia sp. 1001283B150304_161114_C9
ACACTGATGGGACGATATAACACAAGGGAAATAATAAGGGAAAGCTCACCTGCGACAAATCCAGTGTTTTCAAGGGGGTGCGAAGAATTTAATAATAAAATATAACAGTTATTAAATTTCTTAAAACAGGTGAAATCTCAATCGGAATTTGGAGGAAAGTATAATGAGTATAGTTGTTAATATATATTATTCCGGCGAAAATGGTTCTGCGCGAAAATTTGCAAAGGAGATGATTTCAAGCGGTACTGTTGATGCAATTAGAAATGAAGCGGGGAACATTAGATATGATTATTTTTTCCCTCTGGGAGATGAGGAAACTGTGCTACTGATTGACAGTTGGGAAAATCAAGAGAGCATTGACTTTCACCATCAATCACCCATGATGAATAAGATTGCGGAGTTAAGAGATAAATATAATCTTCACATGAAAGTAGAGCGATATCGGTCAGAAGATACGATTCCTGACACTGATCAAAAATATATAAGAAATTGACAACTTCCAATTTGCATATTGCATTAAAAGGCACATATTAAAATTAATACAAAAGGAGATGTTAGAATGAAAGCTCATGAATATTGGTCTGTCGGAGCATTGATAACGATGCTAGGAACTTTTTATAGCGGATATAAAGGTTCAAAATCAAGCCATAAATATTTTGCGGCAAGTTCTTTGCTTTGTATGATTATGGCTATTTATACAGGTCATAGGATAATATCTAAAAACAAGAAGACAGAGAAAGAATCAAACTCAATAGAAAATGAAGAATAATGAACCAACCTTGTGCCCACTGGGCACGAAGTTGGCACAGTCACTACGGTGTCAGGAGAAATCCTGGCATCTTTTTTTATGTCTTTTTACACTTCAAAAAATAATCTTAAAAAATTTCTAAAATCATGTCCGATTTTGTCGCTCCCAATACAGAGTATATGGAAGGCAAATTGAAAATCCTCTGATTTCCAAAAATCACAAACGTAAAAGAGGTTCAGACAGTTCTTCCGATTGCACCTTGACAATTGAAGGAGCTGATACATCTTGAGGAACATGCTTACCGGAGATAATCCGGCTCGTGCAGGCGAAGACTCCTATGGGAAGAGCGAAGCAATAATGATACCACCGAAAGGTACAGGACCTCTGCTGAAACAGAGACTGTGGCTGTATTTTTGCAGTCGGGTTATCTGGAATGATAACGATCAGATGTATATGTACAGACAAAGCAGAAAATGCACAGATTATTATCGCCTTTGTCCATTCCATTCTTTTTTTCCATTTCTCTTGTCATAGAAAATTCAAGATCTGCAGTTTCCGGGGAACAGCCAAAACTGGAAACTAACAGTTTTTCATCTGTTTTATCTGGATTCGTAATATAGTCCAGAGCTTTCTTGTCTGTTACTTTAATGGGGAAGATCTTAAGATACGCCAAAATTCTTTCACCATCTCTTTCAATTCCTGCATTTCTTCAGAATACAGATCTCCGGTACTGTTTACTTTTTTCGCAATCTGATTAATATTCACACCGATCTTATGCATTTCCTCGTATTGTTTTTTTAATGGAGTAGTGTCTGTATTGACAATATAACCGTCAATTGCCATTTTACGAAGATAAGCTCCCATGTTTTTAGTCTTTGATTCAATCATCTTTCTGCGAATCAGCTTCTTTTCTTCGGGGGAAACACAAAACAAGATCTGTATATTTCTTTTTCTCTTTGCCATAGATAGATTCTCCTTTCATTGGTTGCTCAAAGTAGTGGCTTTTGTGTTTTTGATTTAGGGCAGGGTTCCCTAAATTGCTGGTTTTTTTGGAAGTGTATATACACTTCCTGTCCTTGCTATTTACCGGTGGCACAGCCGCTGGAAGAGAGTCTTTTGAAAAGAACCCTCTATAGATAAGGTATTCAGAGAAGAAAAATAGGACATCGCAGATCTGAGGTATGACGAAAGAAGGATTCTATGGTATAGTAAAATCTGAATGAGAAAAGAGGAAAAGAGGTCTTACCGATGTCACGGAAAAACCATGAAATGATAGATGGAAAATTACTGCAGACTGACAAGAAATATGCTCAGTTGAAATTAAAGCAGAAAGAGAAGATTGCAGAATGGATGTTCCAGGCAACCAGGGATTATTATATGAAAAAATACACTTTCCCAAACGACAAACATCTGGAAGAAGTGGTGGATATTGTGTATGAAAAAATTGAAGATGCAGAAATCTGGATTCCGTATGGAGAGGTATTCAAGCATTACAAATCCAAACGATCGGATATCAATAAACGTATCAGAAGATCTCTGAATGAAAAAGAAGAGAGTCGGATTGAGAAGGTTTGCTTTATGAATATGTGTATGATCCAAGATGACAAAGGAAATGTGCTGGCATTGGATAAAGTGAATGACAGCTATACAGGGACAACTTTTCCAGGTGGTCATGTGGAGCAGAACGAGATATTTCAAAAATCTATGATCCGGGAAGTTTGGGAAGAAACAGGTCTTACGATTGAAACACCGAAGCTCTGCGGTTTATATCATTGGCATAAGGGTGGAGTACATTATGTGATTACGCTGTACAGAGCTGATAGATTTATCGGAGAATTGACAAGTTCGGAGGAAGGGCAGGTGTATTGGATTCCGCTGGAAGAATTAAAAACCAAAGAATTGGCTACAGGTATGGAATACGTTTTACAGATCTTGGAGTCTGAGCAGGTGAATGAGTGTTATATGCATCTGGAAGCAGATGGATATGTTGGAGATTTATATTAAACGAAGTATCTACTTGGGATAAAATAGTTGTTGTGATGAAAATGGGAGAACAATAATGAATGAAAAATTAGAAATGGCAAAAAATTCCTTATATAATGCAAATGAAATAAAGGATATTAAAGAAAATCCGGTTGTTGAATCAGTTTTATTGGCACCTATAAAGGCAATCCCTGTTTTGGGGGATTTAATTGATTCATCAACAAATAAGTTATTAAATGATTTTCAGCAAAAGAAAGAACAGGAATTGTTAGATGTTATTTTGCAAGATGATCATTCTATAACATCGGAAATGGTAAATGATGTAGAGTTTATCATCAATTTTGCACGAGCAAAAGAGGCAGTGCAAAGGTTGGCAACGACCGATAAAGTTGAGTATTTTGGAAATCTTATACGAAATGGTTATTTGCAGGGGAAACATATAGATGGTAGTATTTTTGATGAATATATTCACATATTGAATACTATGTCGTATAGAGAAATACAATATTTAGTTGAATACAAAAAATATTGTGAAGATTCATCTAAAAGAGGTAAATCAATGAAACACATAAATGGTAGAACATATAGCAACAAATACGAATCGTTTTGCAATGAATATTCAAAGCAAATAAAGGTATCTCCAGGAGAAGTTGATTACGTGTTCTTACATATTAAACAAACGGGATTCATTGAGGAAGAATTTGAAACAGAGTCTGGAGATGTAGATGAAAATGATAATACATTTGACTCATTGGATGTTGAAAGTAAGGGATATTATATAACAAAAGAGTTTCTGGATTTTTATGAAATGGTTTTGAAAAGAAATGAAAATAATGGATAAATAAAAAGCTACTTCTGTGAGGTTGACTTGCAGAAGTAGCTTTTTTTTTAGATATTGGAGGGGGTAATAAATAAAGTTAATTGAATATCCAATCATCAAAAAGGGCACAAAAAACACCGTATTTCTACGGTGCGTTCTGTCAGATATATTCTGTTTTATGATAGCAGAAAACTGGAATTCACAGTTCTTCCATCCTTCCCATCTTCAGCGCCATAACAAGAGTTCCGGCTGCCATCACAAAGACACCAATTTCAATCACATAGATGGGAAGAAGTGCCGGACCTGCCACGGCAAAGAAGTCCACGATAAAATGAATCCCATATGCAAGAACCGCTGTAAAAGCCGCTGTCCTGCATTTGCCTGCCTTTACCGCCCGGTAGATCAGCAGTGACAACCCGATATGCAGAATGATGGCACTGATTCTTTCGATTCCGCTTACAAAAAAGAGTGGTGCCGGTGTTGTCCATAGGGCCGACAGCTGTGACACGGTCTGGTTTGCAGACTCAGCAGGAAGTGCCGCCAGCGTATTCTGCATGGCTCCGCTGTTGATCATCAGCATGGACACAAGATTGCTGATTCCGGAGAGTCCTCCGATCAGAATGGCCTCCACACCGCCATGCCCGATTCCATACATCAGTGCATTTGGAAAATCCAGCCATTTCTTCATCCAGAACTTCATGGCAATCAGTCTTCCGGTCTCTTCAAAAACCGCTGCAGCCAAAGCCGCGTACACATAGTAAAGCCATGGCCTGCTCTGTGCGTTCAGTCCGCAGAACTGAATGACAAGAACATGCAGCAGCTGCTCCAACAGCATGGCAAACAGCAGATAGGTTCCTGCTCCGATAAAGAACGAGGAAATCCTTGCCTTAAGCTTCACCCTTCCTGCAATGAACAAAGCAATCGGTACCCCCATCGAGAGGACAACGGAGCAGATAACTCCCGCTATCGCCAGACCTGATATTGTGTTCAATTCCATCTTTATACCTCCCTGATTCTCAAAAAATTCCTTTGTTGTATTTGAACTGTCCATACAATATAAAGCCTAATCCGACAATAACTGCTGGAAGAATGATATAATCTATAATTATTTCACTCCAAAACGAAACAATAAAACCTAATACAAGAGATATTCCTATAATCAGCGTTCCTGTGCCGACTGTTTTTCCATACTTTGGTATATCTTCTTCCTTTACTTTTCGCCTGTTATAAGAGTGAATTGTGCTGATATTGCCTTTGATATTTACAATTCCCACAACAGATATGAACACTCCCAAAATCAACATTATAATATTTTCCATAATGACCTCCTAAAAATAGAATAGTTCCTCAAATTTTTTGTCCAATGCAATACAAAGAATTAGAGCCAATTTTGCAGTTGGATTAAACTGTCCTGTTTCAATAGAACTAATGGTATTTCTTGATACCCCTACCATTTCTGCAAGCTGAGTTTGAGAAAGATTTGCTTCTGTGCGAACTTCCTTTAAGTGATTTTTCAGTTGTAATTGTTCTTTCATATTCTCACCTCTAAAAGATGGCTAACAAATCCAACAAATGCCAAAATGGAAAGCACAAAAAACAGAACAGTCAAGACCAAATCGCTCTTTCGCTTCATTTTGATAAAACGAACTAACCATTGTGTTGCAATAATGCTGAAGTATATAACCCACGGACTGTAAATCATAGTATGAGCAAGCACAGAAGATAACAGCGAAAGCAAACAACACACTAAAGCACCAACTCTGCTTGCGTGACTTCCGGCTTGATATACCACTTCCATTTCAGCCAAGTCCTTATTGCGATGTTCTTTTCTGCTTGCATTTAAGATTTCGTCCTTTTTCATAAAAACACCTCCATGCCAAGTTTTCTTTGCATATTTTGATTATACACATACCAAGTTTTCTTGTCAATAGAGTTCATAAAAAAGTTACAACCGATATAAGAGATAACTTTTCTACCACTTCGATTATGCGTTAGATTGGAATCTTGCTAGTGTGAAGTATTATATAACCAAATTGAAGGAAAAGAATTATCTGAAGAGGCAGGGAAGTAGCCAAAAAGGGAAATGGGTGATATTAACAAAACGAGATTGACACTTGTATCAATTCGTGTTAAACATATGAAATGTAAGGAGGAGAGAAAGATGCCCTTGACGGAATAACGCGGAGTTGATCAATGGATATTTGCAGTCAATGAAGTCAAATATTCGAGAAATCATTCGTTATATTGATGATACGACACTTGAAAAATCAAATGATAAAAAGAAAGATAAACAGGAATCTACGAGTACCATACCAGAGGAAGTGCAGGAATTTGTGAATCTGACAATTACAGAGCATATGGGAAAAGCGTATTCGGAATGGAAGTTAAATCAGGATAAAGAGCCAGTAAGTGAGATTGAAAAGAAATACCAGGAATTACTGGAAACGTTATCCCCAGAACAGGAAGAAGTGATTACGGAATACTGTAATGCAATTTTCAGCAGTGGAGCAGATACAGAAGAGTTTTTGTTACTGTTCACTGGTAATATCCCGCGAGGTGTTTTTTGTGAGCGAAGGTCACAGAAAACCTGAGACATACTGCGCGAATTTATGCGATTAGCATAAATTCTGTGCATCGTGAAGCGTGTTGCTGAGAACGGAGTGAACAGTAACGAGTTTTTCTATCGGTTGGGATTAAAAGATGGACTGAATCTAAAAAATACGGTAAAATCTGTATTAGAAATGATATCGTGAAATCGAGATTTGTAAGGAATAAAAAGGATAAAGAAATGAGGGTTCAACAACTAAAATATATTTTGAAGGTAGCAGAAGTTGGCTCTATTACCGAAGCGGCAAAACTGCTTTTTATATCACAGCCAAGTCTGTCCAATTCCATCAAAGAAACGGAAAAAGAGGCTGGTATTACCATTTTTCTTCGCAGCAGAACCGGAATTACTCTGACAAAAGATGGTGCTGAATTTCTCGGTTATGCTCGTCAGGTGATACAGCAGATGGAACTGCTGGAGGATCGGTATGTTACAAATCTTCCGGGAAAAGTGACATTTGGAGTATCTTCTCAGCACTATACTTTTACGGAAAACGCTTTTGTGGAGTTAGTTAAGCGTTTTGGACAGAAACGATACGCTTTTTATTATAATGAAACCGGAACACATCAGATATTGGATGATGTGAAAAATCGTGTCTGTGATTTAGGCATCCTTTATGTATCGCATGAAAACGAAGTCGTCATGCGGAAAGTGATAGAGGAAAACCATCTGGTGTTTACCGAGCTATTTTCAGCAAAGCCTCATGTTTTTTTACAAAAAGATCACCCATTAGCATCGAAAAAAGTAGTTTCCGTCCATGACCTTGCACCTTATCCGCGGCTAAACTTTGTACAGGGAGAGTATGAATCTGTCTATTTTTCAGAGGAACTATTCAGCTCCATCCCGGTGGATAAGGAAATTCGGGTCAATGACAGAGGGGCTATTGTCAACTTCATGCTTGGACTGAATGCCTATACTATTTCAAGTGGCATTTTCCCGAAATATTTGAACGGAGAAAATATCATCTCCATTCCGCTTGCAGAAAATGAAACAATGCATATTGGATATGTGCTGAATGAAAATCAGGAATTAAGTGAACTTGGAAAAAGCTATCTGGAAGAATTACGGAAATATGCTCCAGCCAATCCATAGTCATAGGCTATGGATAATCATATAAAATAGGTGTTATGTATGTACCGCTGTTTGCTGATATAATAGCAGCAGAAAGGTGGTTGATGATTATGCCTATGGCGGTACTGAGCAATTTTCTGATTTATTGCGTTATAAATGCCTTTACTCCGGGACCGGGAAATATTCTGGCATTAAATACCGTAACAAACTATGGATATAAAAAAGGAAAGCCGTTGTTCTTTGGAATTTTTGCAGGCTACTATGTAGTGCAAATCTTATGCGCAATTTTCGTATATGGGGTTAATTCTTTGCTTCCAAATGTAATGGAAGTGATGAAGTACATCGGAGCAGCCTATATCCTGTGGCTTGCGATTCATATTGTTTTCAGCAAGCAGTCAACAGAAAACGCAGAGCAATCGGCATCGTTTCTGAAAGGCTTCATGCTGCAATTTGTCAATGTGAAAATCTATATATTCGGAGTTACCGCACTAACGGGTTATGTTGTAGGATATATGTCCTCTTTTCCGGCTTTGCTGTTTTTTGAGCTGGTTATTGCAACAATCGGAACGATCGCAACCTGTACTTGGATTGGCTTGGGCGTACTGATTCAGAAGTTTTATCTGCGTCATTTCCGTGTTATTAACATTATCCTTGCACTAACATTACTGGAGTGTATTTGGGGAATGTTAAGATAATTGTTGCTTTGAGAGCAATTCTAATTAACAAATTCAAGTTTGTATATTTCATCAAAAGTTTCATATTTAAATAAACAAGGGGAGATGGTAAAATGAAAGCTCATGAATATTGGTCTGTCGGAGCATTGATAACGATGCTAGGAACTTTTTACACAGGCTACAAAGGAAACAAAATCAAGTCATAAATATTTTACAGTTAGTTCTTTGATTTGCATGGTTATGGCTATTTATTCAGGACATAAAATGCTTTCTGGGAAAAAGAAACTCAAGAAAGCATTGGTGAATGCAGAAATTACTGTGTTTGAAAGATCTGGATACATATCCTATGCGAATTGTGGGCTTCCATATTATATTGGAGACGTGATCACAGATCCGGAAGAACTTACACTACAGACACCAGAGAGTTTTTTTAAACGTTTCCATATCAACATGAAAATTCATCATGAAGTTATCTACATACATCCGGATCGTAAAACTGTTTCAGTGAAAAATTTGGAGAATGGTGAAATATTTGAAGAAAATTATGATAAACTTATCCTCTCTCCAGGTGCAAAGCCAACACAGCCGAGACTTCCTGGAGTAGGTATTGATAAACTTTTTACATTTCGCACTGTAGAAGATACTTTTCGGATAAAGGAATATCTAAATAAGAATCATCCAAAAACTGCTGGTGTTTTATTAATAAAACACTGGATTATAATCCGGATGTGAAGTGTTCTCATCACGAGCACAGCCACGGGGAAGGACATACATGTGGTGAGCATGGATGTGGAAGCCATAGCTGTCATTAAGAAGAATAGCAAAAAAATAATAATACGAAAGGATGTGTCAAGGTAATGGAGAAGTTACCGCAGCACATCCTTTTTGTATTATTTTACAGAAAGACAGATTGTATTTTAAAGGAACAGATCGTGCAGTATTTCTTGACAAGAGAGAATTTACAGGACCAATCTACACACAAATCAAAGAAGCTGTAGATTTTGTATTGAGAAATATTCGACTCGGAGCAACGATTGATGGATTGGTGCGAAAAGAGAAATATGAGCTACCGCCGGAAGCAATCAGGGAAATTTTGTTTTTAGTTTGTATTCGATTGTCTGTGGTGGAAATGGGATTAAAAAGTAACACCTGGATTCTGTAAGGGGAAATGTTTGAGCGAGCATTATAAAGGTACCTTTTTTGAGAATATTATGTTATAATCACTCAGGAGAGAGGTACGATAGATGAGTGGTAAGAAGAGAAATGTAATGTTGTTCGTTCTGCTGTTTACCTTGCTTCTGGGAGTGATCGTTCCGGTTCAGGCACAGTCGTACGGCGGGACAAAGACAATACGGGTGGCGTATCGTGAGGACGCAGACTTTATTAATAAAAGCAGCAGTGGAGTATACAAGGGATATGGAGTGGAATATCTGAATAAAATATCTCAGTATACCGGCTGGAGATATGAATATATCAATGAATCATGGGAAAATCAGCTGGCAGATCTGAAATCCGGAAAGGTAGACCTGATCTGCAATGCGCAGAAAACAGAGGCCAGGGAGAAGGATTATGATTTCTCCTGTATGCCTGTTGGCACAGAGCAGGCGGTGCTGTATACATCTGAGGATAATGAAGATATTTATTTTCAGGATTATGAGCATATGAATGGCAAAAAGGTAGGTCTGCTGAGAGACAGCTATCAAAATGAAGAGTTTGAACAGCGTCAGAGTGAGAAAAATTTTCACTGTCCGGAGGAGTACTATGAATCTGAACAGGATCAGATAGAGGCTCTTAAGCAGAAGAAAGTGGATATGATCTTGACGGGAAGTATCTCCAAACATGATTCACTTAAGATTGTGGATAAATTCGGGGCTGCACCTATGTATATCATGACAACAAAGGGAAATACAGAGGTCATGAGTGCGGTAAACAATGCTCTTGAGCAGCTTAAAGCAGAACTGCCGGATCTTACGGAAAATCTTACAGAACAGTATGTTATGGACAAAAACAGAAATTCAAAGCCTCTTCTGACCCGGGAAGAGACAGAATATGTCAAAAACGTCAGCGCACCCATAAAGATAGGATGCATTGGTGATCAGCCGCCACTGATATATACAGATAAAGAAACAGGAAAGCTGGACGGAATCTATATAGCGTTTCTGAAGAAATTCAGTGAGATCAGCGGGATACCTTTTGAGTTTGAAAGTCTTTCTCCGGATACCGATCCTATAGAGGCTGCGCAGAGTGGAAAGTATGATTTTATAGCCGGAATTACCGCCTGTCAGGAAATGATCGATGAACCTGAAGTTCATCTTACAGGTGGATTTTTCACGAGAGAATTTCAGATAGTAGCAGAACGTGGAGAAGATATTAATACTCTGGAGACGTTGACTGTCTCTATGAACAGTATATTTGAGAAATATAAAAGTCTGAGACCGGAAGGGGAGTTCCCATATAAAGCGATTTACTGTGATTCACCCCGGACAGTTTTGGATGCGGTGGTAAATAAAAAGGCAGATATGGCCATTATGGACAGTTACGCGGCATCTTATTATCTGCAGGATGAAAAGTATCGTGATCTTGCATTGTCGGGAATTGTTTTTACCAAAGCAGAGACCTGTATGATATACGGGGATAACACAGATCCCGATCTTGTTTCTGTAATCAATAAGAAGAGCATCGGAAGCCTGAGCAGTCAGGATGAGGAGAATATTATCAGGCAGTATTCCATAAATCTGCTGAAATCTTTTTCCATATGGGAATTTATGGAGAAATACAGATATCAGATTGTATGTATCCTGATTTTTCTGGTGGCATTGACTATACTTGTGATTGTTAATAACAGACACAGGACACAGATGCAGGTGGAAGCTGCGGCGCAGGAAGCATATCGCTGCAGGATGGAGACGGATGAACTGACCGGGCTTCTTAATAAAGAAGGATTTTACCGGAGAGGCAGGGAATTTCTGGAGAAGCATTCGGAGGCAGATGCCAGAATTGTCTATATCAATATTGAGAATTTTAAGCTTGTCAATGATCTGTTTGGAGAGGATGCAGGTGACGGGTTCCTGAAGTTTATCGGTCTGGAGCTGGAGAAAATTTTTGGCAGGATAGATATTGTCAGTTGCAGATATGAGGCAGACCATTTTGTAATCCTGACTTTGGATAATGAGGACAGGATACAGGCAAAGATAAATCATTTCTGTAATCGGATCAGAGATTATTATCTGAAAACTACAGTAGAGATTTCTGCCGGGATTTATGAGATACGAGACAGATCAAAGAGTCTGAGAATCATGTGTGATCGGGCTCATCTGGCGGCGGATAGCATTAAGAAGAATCATATGATTCAGGTTGCTGTATATGATGATACACACAGAAAGAAACTGATCCAGGAGCAGATGATCATTAATGAGCTGGATGATGCCCTTAAGGAAAAGCAGTTTAAGGCATTCTTTCAGCCCAAATATGATATGTGTACTGATCGTATTATTGGAGCGGAAGCGTTAGTACGATGGGAATATCCGGAAAAGGGACTGCTTCCTCCGGGAATCTTCATCCCTGTATTGGAGAAAAACGGATATATTGCAAAAGTGGATCTCTACATTTATGAAGAGACCTGTATTTTCCTGAAGAAATGTATGGATGAGGGTATTCCTCTGCATCCGGTGTCCGTAAATCTGTCCAGGGTTGGGTTCTATAATCCGAACCTGTTTCAGACCCTTTGTGAAATATCAGAACGTTATCAGATTCCGAGAAAATATCTGGAACTGGAGATAACAGAAACTGCGTATGCCACTGACTCGGAAATGATCTTTTCAGTTGTGGAGAAGCTTCGCCAGGGAGGATTCCGTATTCTGATGGATGATTTTGGAAGTGGATATTCTTCCCTGAATATGCTGAAAGAAGCTCCTGTTGATGAGATCAAACTGGATATGCGTTTCTTAAGTGCAGCAGATCCTTATGGAAGAGCAGAAGAAATCCTGCACATGATCATTACTATGGGAAATCATATGAAGCTTTCCATTATTGCGGAAGGTGTGGAGACCGAACAGCAGAAGGTAATGCTTCAGGGGTTCGGCTGTAACAAGGCTCAGGGATATTTCTATGCCAGACCTATGAGGGAAGCAGAATATACAGAGCTGCTCAGAAAAGAAAAAGCAGAAAATTAGATGTACAGAAGGTTGAATAAAGGGCTGTCCGGGAATCATCAAAACCGGCAGCTCTTTGTCATCAGAAGACCAATCATATAAAAACTAATCATATAAACAAAAAAAGGAGAAAATTAAAAGATGTATTATGTACCAGACGGCACGAAAGAGTGCGGATATTATGAATGTAAAAAATGCGGCAACCGTTTTCTGTCTATGCAGACGATGAAGAGGATTCCATGCCCGGACTGTGAGGCTGAAATCGACTATGAGATCGGTCCGGACGAGTCACTGGAGGATGTGTTGGATACAGCAGAACTGATCCAGAAGATTGAGGGTGAAGAAGAGGTAGAGAAGATGGACACACTTCTGAGCCTTGCTCTGACCGGCGGAGATTACAGCTGGATCTAGTACAGCGAATATTAAGTAACTGCTATAACCTGAGTCCATAACGAATCCTAAAAAATTTTTATAATCTTATTTATTGACAGAGGAAATTATCGGTGTTATTATGTTTATTATAAAACATACTAATTCGATAGGAATAATAGGTGTAAAGGAACTGGCGATATGAAATATGATGTAGGTATCATTGGAAGCGGTCCGGCGGGTTTAAGTGCGGCAATCTATGCAAAGAGGGCTAATCTGTCAGCCGTAGTAATAGAAAAAGAATATGAAGGAACCGGACAGATCGCAGAAAGCGGACAGGTAGATAACTATCCGGGATTTCCGGGCATCAGCGGTTATGATCTGGGTGAGAACTTCCGGGAACATGCAGTGAAGCTTGGGGTATCCTTCATGGAACAGGAAGTAACAGAGATAAAGAAAGAAGCTTCATCAGATTTTGAACTTGTATTTGCAGATGGTTCGCAGGTGGAAGCGAAAACCGTAATCTATGCGGCGGGAGCCACACCGCGAAGAGCGAATATTCCGGGAGAACAGGAATATGCAGGAAAGGGTGTCTCTTACTGTGCAATCTGTGACGGATCATTTTACAGAGGTAAATCAGTCGCAGTTTTTGGTGGTGGAGATACAGCACTTGATGATGCTGTTTACCTGGCGGATGTGGCAGAGAAAGTATATGTGATCCACAGGAGAAAGGAATTCCGAGGAGCCGCTGTTACAGTGGCGAAACTGAGAGAGAAGGAAAACGTTATCTTCGTACTGGAGCATCAGGTAAAAGAGATCATCGGAGAGCAGAAAGTAACCGGAGTAGTTCTGGAAGATGCAGCTGTGATAGATGTGAACGGTGTATTTGTTGCTTACGGAGCAGTACCACAGACAGATCTTCTGAAAAAATTTGCAGTACTGGATGATTCAGGTTACGTCAGAGCAGGGGAGACAGGAGAAACCGCTCTGGAAGGGCTGTATGTGGCAGGAGATGCAAGAACAAAGAAACTGCGTCAGGTGGTAACTGCGGTTTCGGATGGTGCCAATGCAGCAACCGCAGTGGCAGAATATCTGAAATAGAAGAAACTGAGAGAGTATTACGATAATTCAACCGGCTGTAAGGATACCGGACAGCCGCAGATCTGGAAAAATATTTGAAAAAACGCTCTAAAAACACAAAGGAGAGATAAAAATGGCACAGAAAGTAGATTATGCAGCCTTAAAAAAAGGCGGATATATGAGACAGAAACAGAAAGGTTACGGTTCCCTGAGACTGGCAGTGGTCGGTGGAAACCTGACTGCAGAGAATATTAAGACAGTAGCAGAAGTAGCAGAAAAATACGGCCGCGGATATGTACATATGACTTCCCGCCAGGGCATTGAGATTCCCTTTATTAAAGTGGAAGAATTGGCAGAGGTAAAAGAAGCACTGGCAAAAGGCGGTGTGGGAACCGGTGTGTGCGGACCACGTGTACGTACAGTTACAGCCTGTCAGGGTTCAGAGGTCTGTCCAAGCGGATGTATCGACACCTACACACTGGCAAAAGAGCTTGATGAGAGATATTTCGGACGGGAACTCCCACATAAATTCAAATTTGGTGTTACAGGATGCCAGAATAACTGCCTGAAAGCAGAAGAAAACGATGTTGGAATCAAAGGCGGCATGAACATCGAATATAAGGAAGACGACTGTATTTCCTGTGGTGTGTGTGTGAAAGCCTGCAGACAGGATGCACTGAAGATGGTGGACGGCAAAATAGAACTGGATGCGCAGAAATGTAATCATTGTGGCCGCTGTGTAAAGAGCTGTCCGGTGGATGCATGGAAAGGAACTCCGGGATATATCGTATCTTTTGGAGGAACCTTCGGAAATAATATCTATAAAGGAGAAGAACTGCTTTCTCTGATTCCGGATAAAGAAACACTGTTTCGTGTGACAGATGCGGCAATTAATTTCTTTGAAAAAAATGCAAATCCAAGTGAACGTTTCCGCAAAACATTGCAGCGTGTGGGAGAAGAAGATTTCCGCAGTCAGCTGAAAGATGCGTATGAAGGACAGTGAAAGGAGAACATAATGGCTGAATTAGATTTTGAAGTAACCGATGAGGTTGATATTACCGATAAAGTATGCCCCCTGACATTCGTGAAGGCAAAAGTAGCAATCGAAGAACTGGAGGATGGAGAGATTCTGGCTGTCCGCATGAACGATGGCGAACCAGTGCAGAATGTTCCGCGCAGTATGAAAGAAGAAGGGCATAAGGTACTGAAATTAACCGATAATGAAGATGGTACTTACACCATGTATGTAAGAAAGGTGGAAGACTGATGGCAGTACGGGTAAGCAAGACGGATTTTGAAGAGAAAGTCCTGAAGGAAAAACTTCCGGTTCTGGTGGATTTTTATTCAGATTCCTGCGTGGTGTGTAAAAAGCTGGCACCGGTTCTCGGAAATGCGGAAGACGATTATGAGGATAAGATTAAAGTATATAAAGTAAATACGAACTTTGATGTGGAGCTGGCAGAGCAGTATGAAGTGCAGGCAAATCCGACGTTGATCCTTTTTAAAGACGGACAGGCGAAAGACCGGAAAACAGGAGCACTGAAACAGGCAGAGTTAAACAGCTGGATTGAAGGATTACTTTAAAAAGAGAGCAGGCATAAAGGAGAAAAAATATGTTTATCACAGTAGCAGGAGAGAAAAAAGAAGTAAAAGACGGACTGACACTTCCGGAACTGATCGCACAGGAAAATGTAGAGATGCCGGAATATGTAACCGTTTCTATTAATGAAGAATTTGTTGCATCAGAGGATAAAGAGTCTACCGTATTAAAAGAGGGAGACAATGTAGAATTTCTGTATTTCATGGGAGGTGGATGCTAAATGGCAATGACAGATGAACAGATCGAGCGTTATTCCCGTCACATCATCTTAAAAGAAGTGGGTGCAAAGGGACAGAAGAAGCTCCTGAAAGGAAAAGTACTGATCATCGGTGCAGGCGGTCTTGGTGCACCTGCGGCAATGTATCTGGCAGCAGCAGGTGTGGGAACAATCGGTATTGTGGATGCGGACGAGGTAGATCTTTCCAATCTGCAGAGACAGATCATCCACAGCACAGCAGATATCGGAAAAGCAAAGGTAAAATCAGCAAAGGAAACCATGAATGCCATGAATCCGGATGTGGAAGTAAAAACTTACCGGATGTTCGTAGACGCATCCAACATCCGCGAACTGATTCGAGAATATGATTTTATTATTGACGGAACTGATAATTTCCCGGCAAAATTTCTGATCAATGATGCATGTGTACTGGAGAAAAAACCATTTTCCCATGCAGGTATCATTCGTTTTAAAGGTCAGCTGATGACCTATGTACCCGGGGAAGGTCCATGTTACCGCTGCGTATTCAAGAATCCGCCGCCCAAGGATGCAGTTCCTACCTGTAAGCAGGCAGGTGTCATCGGAGCAATGGGAGGTGTCATCGGTTCCTTACAGGCAATGGAAGCAATCAAGTATCTGATCGGTGTAGGTGATCTTCTGACAGGATATCTTCTGACTTTTGATGCGCTGACAATGGAATTCCATAAGGTTAAACTGC
Organism: Blautia sp. 1001283B150304_161114_C9; assembly: GCF_015668165.1. Lineage (NCBI taxonomy): Bacteria > Bacillati > Bacillota > Clostridia > Lachnospirales > Lachnospiraceae > Blautia > Blautia sp. 1001283B150304_161114_C9. The sequence continues at coordinate 16,037 of NZ_JADPGO010000003.1, forward strand.
CGAAGGATACTCATGACTGTGCAGTATGCGGAGATCATCCGACAATCCTGGAACCGATCGACTACGAGCAGGAGGTCTGTGAGGAAACAGCAGGCCGATTTGCCACAAGAGATGAGCAGTAAATACAAGAAAAACCTGATGCAAAACAGGAGAAAAGTATGGCTATAATAAGAATGAGAGATCATCTCTATGATGAGATCGTTAATTATGCAAAAGAGCATCTTCCGGAGGAAGCCTGCGGGCTTTTGGCCGGAGTGGAAACCGGGGAGGGAAGGGAAATCCGAAAGGTATATTTTCTGGAGAATAAAGATCATGCAGAAGATCACTTCACCCTGGATCCCAGAGACCAGATAAATGCGATCAGGGATATGCGTGCCAATGGATTGAAACCGCTGGGAAACTGGCATTCCCATCCGTCTTCTCCATCCCGTCCGTCAGTGGAGGATATCCGTCTTGCTTTTGATTCAAAGGCAAGTTATCTGATCCTGTCACTGATGGCGGACTATCCGGTATTGAACAGTTTTCATATTGAAGGTGGGGAATGGACAAAAGAGGATCTGAGGATTTATTCAGAAGAATATTATTTTTAAAGATTTACAGACAGGATAACAGAGGCAGAAATGTTTGAAGCAGGATTATTTGTGGAAACATTTCTGCCTCTGTTTATACTGTCAGCATATAAAAATTCCGTACATTGTAAAAGTATAGTAATCCTCGTAAATAATGCATCTTAATCCAGCCCATCATAGCATGAAACTTCCATAATAAAGTCGTGGCAAAATCATGTCAACTGCAGAATAAGGCTTGAAAGATTATGCAAAATAATGTAAACTCAAAGAGTTAAGATATGTAGACATTATGTATGCCTGTAACGTTTAAGTATAGTATATTCCCACAATGGCTGGACGGTTGCAGATAACAGATCGGTTACTATAATAATTTGAGCATCTCCGGTGCGGATATCCGGAGATGCTTTGCTTTGGAAATTGTGTGTGAGGGGTATAAAAAAGTATGAGAAAAGATTCTGACAATGCAAAACTGTTGGAACCGGGGGAATTACCGTCCAAAAGAAAAGTCCTGGTCGTAGAAGATAATGAATTAAACAGAGATATCCTCTCTTCTTTTCTGGAAGAGAAATTTGATGTTTTTTTCGCAGAAAACGGGGAAGAAGGACTGGAACTTCTTTCCGAGCATTACAGAGAATTATCAGTAGTGCTGTTGGATATCTGTATGCCTGTGTGTGATGGATTTGAATTCCTCAGACGCAGAAACACAGATAAATTTCTGTCAACCATACCGGTTATCGTTATGACCGGAAGTAATTCAAAAGATGTAGAACTTCAATGTCTGGATCTTGGTGCAGTTGATTTTATTCCGAAGCCCTATAACTTTAAACTTGTAATGGGCAGGATCAACAGTGTGATCAAGCTGAGGGAGTCCGTAATGGCACTGACTGCAGTAGAACATGATGAGCTCACTGGAGTTTATACCAGACAGGCGTTTTTCTATCATGCAAAATCTTTTCTGAAAACCAGACCGGGGGATAGATTTCATCTTGTAATTGCTGATATCAGAGATTTCAAACTGATTAACAGCAGTTACGGGGAGAAAGTAGGAGATGAAATCCTCTGCTATCTGGCAGGAGCTTATACAAAGATGCTGAAGACAGGTCTGGTATCCAGATATGGGAGTGATCAGTTCGTATGTATGACGTGTGATGACTGTGATCTGTCTTTGGAAACAGTGACAAAGATAGAAGAAGAAATCGCAGAGCATGCACCTGTTCCCAATCTTATGGTCAAATATGGAGTTTATCAGGATATTGATAAATCTTTACCTGTTTCTGTAATCTGTGACAGAGGATTTATGGCGATCAGAAGTATCCGCGATAACTATGAGTGTAACATTGCCTATTATACAGAGAAAATGAAACAGAAGCAGATGCAGGACCGTTTGCTGGAGAACAGATTTGAATCTGCGATTAAAAATAAAGAATTTGTGGCATATTTCCAGCCGAAATATGATGTAAAAACAGAGAGGATCACAGGAGCGGAATCACTGGTGCGATGGATCAACCCGGATGGTTCCATGGTAATGCCCGGAGATTTCATCCCGCTATATGAAAAGGACGGACTGATCGTGAAGCTGGATGAATACATATTCCGGTATGTCTGCGAATTTCAGCGTGAACTGATGAAGAAGGGGCAGGAGCTGATTCCGATTTCTGTAAATCTGTCGCGTACAAGCATCCATCATTCCGATATTGTTGAACGTTATATGAAGATTGTAGAGGAGAATGGGATCCCGTTTTCCTGTGTGCCTGTTGAACTGACGGAAACAGCTACTCTGAATAATGTTATGATCAGAGATTTTACAGAGAAACTGGTAAATGCAGGATTTGCACTGCACATGGATGATTTTGGTTCAGGATATTCTTCACTGATCACATTGAGTGAATTACCGTTTAATACACTGAAGATTGATAAGAGTCTGATTGACTGTATTCACCAGCAGAAGGGAAGAATGGTCGTGCAGCAGGTGATCATTCTGGCACATGGACTTGGCATGAAGGTGGTTGCAGAAGGTGTGGAGACTGCAGATCAGGTTGAACTTCTGAAGGAGATGGAATGTGACAATATTCAAGGATTCTATTATTCCAGACCATTGCCGAAAGCAGAGTTTGTTAAGAAGTCAGAAGAGAATTAGAAAAGAAAACAGAAAAATCATCATAAGGAACTTCCTGATAATATTTATCGGAGTTCTGTATGATGATTTTGTTATGTTATAGGAAATTACTCCGTAATGTTCCTATAACATAACAAAGCCCTGCAAGCAGGATTCTTTCTTGTAGCACTCCTCCTGAATGTATTATTGAAGAGGAGTGCTATAGTTTGAAACCGCTTTTTGCGGTTGGATCTTGGCTTGTGTATTTTTTGCTTTCTGATGAAATCAGATGTTTAACAGGTCACTGTATACTTTCAGTGCTCCGTCAGTGTCATGTGCAAGAACACGTTTTGCAAGGACTTTACCAAGCTGAACACCTTCCTGGTCGAAGCTGTTTAAGTTCCATACGAATCCCTGGAACATGATCTTGTTCTCGAAGTGAGCAAGTAATGCACCCAGAGATGCAGGTGTAAGTTCTTCACCTGTGATGATGCTGGAAGGACGTCCGCCCTTGAAGTTCTTGTTCAGGTTCTCATCCTTTTTACCGCATGCAAATGCTACGATCTGAGCAGCAACGTTTGCACAGAGTTTCTGCTGGCTTGTGCTGTTCTCGATATCTACGTCTACACCAAGCTGGCTCTTCTTAAAGCCGATGAACTGAAGCGGAACGATGTCAGTTCCCTGATGTAATAACTGATAGAAGGAATGCTGTCCGTTTGTACCTGGTTCACCGAAGATAACAGGTCCTGTTACATAGTCTACAGGTTCACCGAAACGGTTTACGGATTTACCATTGGATTCCATATCACACTGCTGTAAGTGTGCAGGGAAGCGGCTTAATGCCTGAGAGTATGGGAGAACTGCTGTAGCAGGATATCCCTGTACGTTTCTCTCATAAACACCGATCAGTGCATCCAGCATATCCGGGTTTTCAAGGATATTTTTATTTGTAGCAAGCTTGTCCTCGGCAGCAGCTCCATCGAGGATCTGTGCAAATACTTCAGGACCGAAAGCAAGAGAAAGGATCGCACCGCCTACACCGGAAACAGAAGAGTAACGTCCGCCGATATAGTCATCCATAAAGATTGCTGTAAGATAATCTTCGCTCTTTGCCAGAGGTGATGTCTCGCTTGTTACGGCAAGCATATGTTTGGATGGGTTTAATCCTGCTTTAACCAGAGCATTCTTTACGAAGGCTTCATTTGTCAGTGTTTCAAGAGTTGTACCGGATTTGGACACAACGATGAACAGAGCATGAGCAAGGTCTACGGAAGCAAGAACAGCAGCTGCGTCATCAGGATCTACGTTGCTGATAAATTTAGCTTCCATCTTGGATGTGTTGTTTGCTTTAGCCCAATTCTCAAGAGCAATATATAATGCACGAGGACCTAAATCACTTCCACCGATACCGATCTGTACAACAGTTGTGAATTTCTCGCCGTTTTCGTTAGTAATCTCACCTGCGTGAACTTTATTAGCGAAGTCTGCGGCTTTCTTCTGCTGTGCAACGTAGAATTCACGTTTGTTGACACCATCAACTACTACGTCTTCGCCAAGCTGTGTACGTGCAAGGTGATGAAGAACCATACGTTTCTCTCCTGTGTTGATCACAGCACCGTTGTATAATTCCTGGAATTTGTCAATAAGCTCAGCCTCATCTGCCAGTTTTGCAAGTGCATCCAGAACTGTCTCATCAACCTGTTTTGCAGCGTAGTTGTAAGTTAAGCCGGCTGCCATCGGTGTGCTGTATTTCTTTACACGTTCAGCACCTTTCTCGCCTACCATGGCATCTGCAATATTTACATGACCTTTCAGTTCGGCAAGCTTGCTGTAGGAAGCAAGAGTGTCGAGATTTTTCCATGTTGCCATAATAATATTCCTCCTTTAAGTGACTGCAGCTGTATGGCCACAGTTATTAACTATAATTATACTGAATAATTGTTCTAATTTCAATGCACGAATGTATGGGATTCAGAGATATTTCGGCACTGCTGCGCGAAAATTTTGTGAATATTTCTCTGGCTCGCTTTCGTTACTGTGAACGGAGTGAACAGTAACCCGCTTTCCTGACAGCACAACTGTAAAATCAGTATATATTTGCAATAAGACTGGCAAAATGATATTATGTATAAAGTTACAGGCAGACAGTAATTTTACAGGGAGATAATTAAAAATGGAATTTTGGGATATTTATGATGAAAATAAGAAACCGACAGGACGCACAATGAAAAGAAATGACTGGTGTCTGAAGGACGGGGAGTATCACCTGACCGTACTTGGTGTCGTCGGCAGACCAGATGGTACATTCTTGATTACCAAACGTGTGATGACCAAGGCATGGGCTCCCGGCTGGTGGGAAGTATCAGGGGGTGCAGCCCAGGCAGGTGAGGAATCCTGCGAGGCTGTCCTTCGTGAAGTAAAAGAAGAAACAGGACTGGATGTACGAAATGCGGAAGGCGGATATCTGTTTACTTATAAGAGAGAGAATCCGGGTGAGGGAGATAACTACTTCGTGGATGTGTACCGTTTTGTCATGGATATTGATGAGAGTGACCTGCACCTGCAGACAGAGGAAACAGACGGATATATGTTTGCCACTGTTGATGAGATCAAAGCCTTTGCAGCAGAAGGGAAATTCCTGCATTATGACAGTATAAAAAAGGCGTTTGAGATGTAAGGTATGGGTATAACAGTAATGGAAGCACAAAATAAAAACCATCATACAGGAATGATTTGACCTGTATGGTGGCTTTTTTGGCAATTGCAGAAAGCCTTTTTCAGACACGCTCTAAGATTATTTCATGGCGTTTCTGATTGCAGCCAGCAGTTCGTCATATTCTTCGTATGCCGGGATCTCCGGATAATCTGCCTTGATCTTGTCTGTACTGCGGAAGAGAAATCCTGCCTTGCTTGCCTGGATCATACCCAGGTCATTGTAGGAATCACCGCTTGCAATGGTATCGAATCCGATAGACTGTAAAGCTTTTACAGTAGTTAACTTGGATTGTTCCACTCTCATCTTAAAGCCTGTGATCTCACCGTTGTCTGCAACTTCAAGAGTGTTGCAGAATAAGGTAGGTCTGCCAAGCTTCTCCATGAGTGGTGCTGCAAACTGTGTGAAAGTATCGCTGATCAGGATTACCTGAGAGAAAGAACGAAGCTCATCCAGAAATTCCTTTGCGCCTGGAAGCGGATCGATCTTTGCAATCACATCCTGAATTTCTTTCAGTCCAAGACCATGCTCTTTCAGAATACCAAGTCTCCAGTTCATCAGCTTATCATAGTCCGGCTCATCACGTGTGGTTTTCTTCAGCTCCGGGATTCCGCTTGCTTCTGCAAATGCGATCCAGATTTCAGGTACCAGTACGCCCTCTACGTCAAGACATGTAATATACATAATAGAAATCCTCCTTTGTGTAAAACCTCTTTATTTTTGAAAATCCTTTAATGCTTTATTTAGTGAAATCATTCTAACATATTCTGAGAGTCCTTGCAAATTTAATTTTTGGTTACTGTTCACTGGTAATATCCCGCGAGGTGTTTTTTGTGAGCGAAGGTCACCTACAGAACCTGCCACTGGCAGCTTCTTACGGATGCTTGGCAACAGAAAACCCGAGATATACCGCGCGAATTTATGCGATTAGCATAAATTAAGTTTGCGAAGCAAACGATACTCCTTGGGCATTGCACAAGGAGGTTCATATTTCCTGCATCGCGAAGCGTGTTACTGAGAACGGAGTGAACAGTAACAATTTTTGAGTAGTTCAAAAGGAGAAATAAAAACGAGTATTGACATAAAAAAACTAAAGCCATATAATAGTTAGGCAACTAATGGATAGCAACCTAACTATTATATGGCTTTGCAATAGTATGGGTACTGATTTTAGGAGGTGCGGCGAGATAGACGAGGAAATGAAACAGAAGCTGAATGAGATGCATGTAGGCAGGCTGATACATATTTTATCCCATACAATGAAACGGCATAATCCGGCAGAGGTGATGGAGAATGACGATCTGACGACCATGCAGAAGCATGTGCTGAAATTTATCCTTCTGGAAACCATGCACAGAGATCTCTATCAGAAAGATATTGAAGAGGAATTCCAGATCAGGAAACCTACAGTGACAGGGATCCTGAAGCTGATGGAGAAGAACGGTTACATTTACAGAGAGAGTGCGAAACAGGATGCACGCCTGAAACAGATCATTCCCACAGAGAAAGCAGAGAAGATCCGTCCTGCAATCTTAAAGAGTATTGAAGAAGGCGAAGCCAAAATGCTCCGGGGAATTCCGAAGGAGGATGTGGAACTGTGCAAACAGGTTCTCTGGCAGATGTATGAAAACCGGAAAAAATCCTGCGATAGCAGGAATGATTTTTAACAGAAATAACGAGACATAAGGAGGACATTGACGAAGATGAATAAGAAACTTTTACGTTCAGTCCGGGAATACAAGAAGCAGTCTGTACTGGCTCCGGTCCTTGTAATCCTGGAAGTACTGATGGAAGTTCTGATTCCTCTGGAGATGGCGAAGATTATCGACGTAGGTATTGCAAACGGAGATATGAGCTATATCATCCAGCGTGGAGTCATCCTTGTTGCAATGGCAATGCTTTCCCTGTTCTTCGGCGTACAGGCCGGAAATATGGCGGCAGTTGCAGCAGCAGGATATGCGAAGAATTTACGACACGATATTTTTTATAAGGTGCAGGATTTTTCCTTTAAAAATATCGACCACTTTTCAACATCAGGTCTGGTCACACGACTGACCACTGATATCACAAATGTACAGCAGGCATACATGATGAGTATCCGCCTTCTTGCCAGGGCACCGTTTATGATCATCCTGTCATGGATTATGACACTGACGATCAACAAACCGATCGCAATGCTTTTCCTGATAGTTGTTCCTGTCCTTGGCGGTACACTGATCTTTATTGCGAAAAAGGCACATCCGCATTTCATCAAGGTATTTGATGAATATGACAACCTGAACAATTCCGTTCAGGAGAATGTAAATGCCTCACGTGTAGTTAAGGCTTTCGTAAGAGAGGACTATGAGATTGAGAAATTCCATGGAATTTCCAGATATGTTTATGATCTGTTTACTAAAGCAGAGAAAATTGTTGCATGGAACTCACCGGTTATGATGTTTGCCATGTATACTGTAATCATTATCATTGTTGCAATTGGCGGAAGAGGAATTGTTCTCGGTGGCATGGAAACCGGTGAGCTGACAAGTATCATTGTCTACGCACTTCAGATTCTCATGTCCCTGAACATGGTAACTTTCGTGTTTGTTATGATCATGATAGCAGAAGCATCCACAGACCGTATTGTAGAGGTTCTAGATGAAGTTCCTGAGATGCAGGATAAAGCTGATGCAGTGAAGAATGTGGCAGATGGTTCCATTGACTTTAATCATGTAGATTTCAGCTATGCAGGAGAGGGAGGAAATCTTTCCCTGAAGGATGTAAATCTTCATATTAAATCCGGTCAGACAGTAGGTATCATCGGCGGAACCGGAAGTGCCAAGTCTACCCTGGTGCAGCTGATCCCCAGACTCTATGATGTCACAAAGGGTAATGTCCAGGTGGGAGGCGTGGATGTACGCAACTATAATCTGGAAGTACTTCGTGACCAGGTTTCCATGGTACTTCAAAAAAATGTGCTGTTCTCAGGAAGCATCTATGACAATATTCGCTGGGGTGATGAACATGCCAGTGAGGAAGAAGTTCGGAGGGTCTGTAAGCTGGCCCAGGCAGATGGATTCGTCAGTGAGTTCCCGGATGGCTACGATACAATGATCGTTCAGGGCGGTAACAACGTATCCGGCGGTCAGAAGCAGCGTCTGTGTATTGCAAGGGCTCTTCTCAAGAAACCGAAGATCCTGATCCTGGATGACTCTACCAGTGCAGTAGATACAAGAACAGATGCCCTGATACGTAAGGCTTTCCGCGGGGAGATCCCGAACACAACAAAGATTATTATCGCACAGCGAGTTTCTTCTATTGAAGATGCAGATCAGATCATCGTACTGGATGACGGTAAGATCGCAGGTGTGGGTACTTCAGAAGAACTGCTGAAGACAAATGATATTTACAGAGAAGTATATGAATCACAGGTCAAAGGAGGCGGAGACGATGAATAAGAAGAAAAAATTAGATCAGAACACCATCCAAACTGCCAAAAGACTTCTGAAATATATGACAGGAACCCATAAGATACAGTTTATCATCGTATTTATCTGTATCTTTATCAGTTCCGCAGCAAGTATTGCAGTATCCCTGTCCCTGAAATTTCTGCTGGATGACTTTATCATCCCGCTGATCGGACAGACAGATCCGAACTTTGCAGAACTCTATAAGGCACTTGCAGTCCTTGGCTGTATTTTTGCACTTGGTGTGATTGCCACATTTATTTATACCCGAATGATGGTTTATATCGGTCAGGGTGTGCTTAAAAGTGTCCGTGATGATATGTTCGAGCATATGCAGACTCTTCCGATCCGCTATTTCGACCAGAATACAAACGGATCTGTCATGAGCCTTTATACCAACGATACAGATACCCTGCGACAGATGATCAGCCAGGCGATCCCGCAGGCGCTGATGGCGCTGTTTACGATCGTGGTTACCTTTATTTCCATGTTATTGTTAAGTCCGCTGCTTACGATTCTGGCAGTTGTGATTATTTTTATTATGCTGAAGGTTACCAGTAAGATTGGTTCCAACAGTGGCAAATATTTCATCCGTCAGCAGGTATCTCTGGCAGATGTGACCGGTTTCGTGGAAGAACGAATGAATGGTCAGCGTGTGGTAAAAGTTTTCAACCACGAAGATAAATCAAAAGAAGAATTCGACAAACTCAACGAAGCACTCTTCGAGAGTTCTGCAAACGCCAATAAATACGGAAACATGATGGGACCTGTGATCGGTAACATCGGTAACCTGCAGTTCGTACTGACAGCAGTACTTGGGGGACTTCTTTCTGTAACAGGTGTGGGCGGCATCACCCTCGGTGTTATGGCTTCCTATTTACAGTTCACCAAGAGCTTTACCCAGCCATTCATGCAGGTGGCACAGCAGTTCAACGCCATCGTTATGGCACTTGCAGGTGCAGAACGTATCTTCAGGCTCATTGACGAGAAGCCGGAAGAGGATGAAGGTTACGTAGAACTTGTTAATGCAAGAAAGGATGCCAACGGCAATATCACAGAATGCAAAGAGAGAACAGGCATGTGGGCATGGAAGCATCCACATTCTGCAGATGGTTCCGTTACTTATACAGAACTGACAGGAGATGTCCGATTCGAAGATGTTACATTCGGATATAACCCGGACAAAGTTATTCTGAAAGACATCAGCCTCTTCGCCAAACCAGGACAGAAACTTGCTTTCGTAGGCTCTACAGGTGCAGGAAAGACAACCATCACAAATCTGATCAACCGTTTCTACGATATTCAGGAAGGTAAGATCCGTTACGATGGAATCAATATTACCAAGATTAAGAAGGATGACCTGAGACGTTCTCTGGGAATCGTACTTCAGGATACTCACCTGTTTACAGGAACTATTAAAGAAAACATCCGCTACGGTAAACTGGATGCCACAGATGAGGAAGTATACGAGGCAGCAAGACTGGCTCATGCAGACCAGTTTATCAAAATGCTTCCAAAAGGATATGATACCATGTTAAGCGGAGACGGTGAGGAACTGTCCCAGGGACAGCGCCAGCTTCTCTCCATTGCAAGAGCAGCAGTAGCCAATCCGCCTGTACTGATCCTGGATGAAGCAACTTCAAGTATTGATACCCGTACAGAGAGTATTGTACAGAAAGGTATGGATAACCTGATGAAAGGCCGTACTGTATTTGTGATCGCCCATCGACTTTCAACCATCAGAAACAGTGATGCCATCATTGTACTGGATCATGGAAAGATCATTGAAAGAGGCGACCATGAAGACCTCATTAAGTTAAAAGGAACTTATTATCAGCTTTATACCGGTAAGCTGGAATTGTCATAAGAAACGATCAGAAAGACTGCAATTATTTCAGAACATGAATAATTGTGGTCTTTCTTTGCGGGCGTTGCGTTTTCTGCGTTATAATGCTATGATCGTACAGGTATGTGGATCACAGATGATGAAGTTCCGGTTTACGGATAAAAAAGAAAAATTATGCAGCAGCAAGGGAGAGATATACGATGGTAAAGATAGATCTGATCACTGGTTTTCTTGGTTCAGGGAAGACGACGTTTATCAGGAAGTATGCGCAGTATCTGATGGATGCTGGTAATAATATTGGGATTCTGGAGAATGATTACGGGGCTGTGAATGTGGATATGATGTTGCTTCAGGATCTGATGGGAGAGAACTGTGAGCTGGAGATGATCTCAGGAGGGTGTGATAAGGACTGCCACAGGAGGAGATTTAAGACGAAACTGATTGCTATGGGTATGTGCGGTTATGACCGTGTGATCGTGGAGCCGTCTGGGATTTTTGATGTGGATGAGTTCTTTGATATTCTTCATGAGGAGCCGTTGAACCGCTGGTATCAGATTGGGAATGTGATCGCAATTGTGGATTCTAAGCTGGAGCGTGATCTGTCAGAGGAGGCGGATTTCATTCTGGCTTCTGAGGTGGCAGATGCCGGATGCATTGTGATGAGCAAGAGCCAGGACGCATCACCCGAGGAAATCCAGGGTACGATTGAGCATGTGAATCAGGCGTTGGAGAAGGTTCATTGCAGCAGGAGATTTCATTGTGAAATGAATGGTGTGGATACTGATAATGTTATCCACAAGAATTGGGATGAGATGTCGAAAGAGGACTTTGACAGAATCGCATCCTGTGGATATGTGATGGCAAGCTACAGGAAACCGGAGTTTGAGGCAGAGGATGCCTTTACTTCTCTGTACTTTATGAATGTGAAGATGACTGAGAAGGAGCTGCGGGAAGCAGCTGAGAAGATTCTGTCTGATTCTGAATGCGGGCGTGTGTTCCGAATGAAGGGATTTATGAGAGTAGACAGTGACAGCGAAGACGGTTCTGGAAAGTCTGCTCAGACAGATAGCGAAGAACAGCAGTGGATTGAATTAAATGCTACCAAGAATGAAATTACAATCCGTCCGCTTCATGTAGGGCAGGAGGTTCTGATCGTGATCGGGGAAGAACTGCAGGAGGAGAAAATCAAGTCTTACCTGAAGATCTGAGATTTGAACGCAGGTCACGAAGTGACTGCGTTCATGAGCAAGTAGCGAAGCGGATTGCGAATGTCGTTACTGTTCACTCCGTTCACAGTAACGTAGCCAAAATTCATTCCAGATTGCCTGCGGCAATGGAATTTTGGCTTGTATATCTCGGGATTTTGGCATATTCATGCCAAAACACCTCGCGGGACAGTGGTGTGTGAACAGTAACCGAATGTCTGCTTTACTTTATAAAAAAGGGCGCTTGAAAAATCAGGTGCCCCATTGTATAATCTACTTAGAAGATGACCGGAAGCGTGTTCCGGTTGCCCTCTGTGATTAATTATAATGTTAAAAAGAAAGTAAGCATCTCACTTTGAGCGGGGGGATGCTTATTTCTTTTTATGTTGATCTATGTAAGTCAATGCCGTAAAAATTACTAACAGTAAAGTAAGAACTTCCATTGTATTCATCGGGCATCACCCTCCTTTCGTGAAACTGGAGGGCAGGGGTCGAAACTTTGCATCCGGGTCTGTTCAATTATACTTGTTCAGTATAACGTGAAAAATAGAAGATATCAAGTACTTTACGTTCTATATTATTAAAAACAAAACAGGGTATGAAGCTCATCGTAATCTGATGAAACTTTATACCCTGTTCATTTATTTTTATGGAGTTTTGTAACCGTAAGGATTATTTGGTAAACAGATCAACCAGATCCTGGCCGTCTTCGTAGCCCTGGCTCTTCAGCTCATTTACGAACCAGTCGTCTACGCCGTCTACAGCTTTCTTGAAGGAATCGATATCCATATCTGCTTTCTCTGTGAAGGTTACGCCGTTTTTGGATTCCCAGCGTTCTTTAATCTCATTGTCGCTGGAACGGTTGATGTAACGTTCGTATTCAACTGCCTTCTGGCCGCATTCATCAACAACTGCCTGCTGTTGTGGTGTAAGGCCGTCGTAGATATCCTGGTTGATGCAGAAGAACAGACAGTCATAAATTGCATCCCACATGGAGCAGTAAGGCTGAACCTCCTGAACGCTTGCTGCGTCAATAGCCGGAAGTGGATTTTCCTCACCTTCAACAGTGTTCTGCTGAAGTGCTGTGTAAGTCTCTGACCAGTTCATATTGGTAGCATCAGCGCCCCATCTCTTGTAGCATTCCATCAGAAGGTTGGAACCTGCTACACGGACCTTCAGGTTCTTCATATCATCTACAGATTTGATTTCATGTTTGCTGTTTGTGATCTCGCGGAAACCGTTTTCTGCGATACCCATGCAGTGGAGTCCGTATTCGCCAAGGATTTCTTTCAGTTTTTCACCAGCTTCGCCGTCGAATTTCGCATCTGCATCGTCGTAAGAATCATAGACGAATGGAAGAGAAACAACGTTGAAACGTGGATCAAATGCAGAGTAGATCAGGTTGGAGTGCATGGAGATCTGAACCGGGTCA